>JAEUNN010000506.1 GCA_016791085.1 Rhodocyclaceae bacterium
CGTGGCGCCCGCGGGCGGCCCGTCGCGCGCGGCGATTTCGATCCTGGCGCCGTCGCGCAACTTGTCGGTGCCATCGGTCACGACCTGTTCGCCAGGCTGCAATCCTTCGGCGATCACGCTGATTTCGCCCTGTACCGGGCCCAGTTTGACCGGCCGCACGCCCACCGTGGCACCGTCCTTCACGACATACACATAGGTGCCGGGCGCGCCGCGCTGTATCGCCGCGCTGGGCACCACGGTGGCGCCGCTCAGGTGTTCGACATTGAGGCGCACATTCACGAACTGGTTGGGGAACAGCACGTCGTCGGCATTCGGAAATTCGGCTTTGAGTTTGACCGTGCCGGTGGTGGTATCGATCTGGTTATCCACGGTGAGCAGCACGCCCTTGCCGAGCAGCGTGCGTCCTTCGCGGTCATAGGCCTCCACGACCGGCGCCGCGCCGGCCCGGGTGCGCGCCAGCACGCGCGGCAGGTCGTCCTGCGGCAGCGGAAAAATCACGTTGATCGGGCGCGTCTGGGCGATCACCGCGATCGGGTTGGCGTCGTTGGCATTGACCATATTGCCGGGGTCCACCTGGCGCAGACCCACGCGACCGGCGGCCGGCGCCGTGACACGCGTGAAACTGAGCTGCAGGCGCGCCGAATCGAGCTGGCCGCGATCCGCCAGTACCGTGCCTTCGTACTGCCGCACCAGTGCTTCCTGGGTGTCCACCTGCTGCGCCGCGATGGAATCCTGGGCCTTGAGCATGCGGTAGCGCTCCAGATCCAGCCTGGCGTTCTGCAGCAAGGCCTGGTCGCGTGCGAGCTGGCCGGCGGCCTGATCCACCTGCACCTGGAACGGGCGCGGGTCGATTTCCGCCAGCAGTTCGCCGCTCTTCACGAACTGCCCCTCGCGGAACAGCACGCGCAGCAACTGGCCATCCACGCGGCTTTTTACATTGACCAGGTTGCGCGCCGTCACGGTGCCCAGTGCCGCCAGCTGCACATCCATGTCGCGGCGCTGGGCGGGCTGCGCCGACACCGGCTGTGGCCGCGACGCCATGTCGTAATGGCCCTTGCCGCCTTTGCGGCCCGTCGGCGTGGCGGCGCCCGTGGCAGCCGGGTCGTTGCCGGTATGGCTGCGGTAGTACCAGACGCCGGCGCCAACCGCGCCCAGCACCAGCAATAGCAGGGCGGCGCGGCGCCATTTGCGGGGCGCTGCAGCGGGTTCGGCGGGGCCGGGTTGCTTGGTCTCCATGTTGCCTTTCTTCATGCCATGCCGGACCGTTAGCGGACTGCCGCCATGCTAACGCCCGCCTGTCATGGGGCTTTTGCGGCGGCATTGCGGCGATTGCAGAATGTTTCCATCGCATGCGGCATAGGATACACAAGGGCCATGGACAAACACCGGCCGGCGCAGCGCACGCGGCGCATACCCGCGCGGGGGGGGGCGGCCGGTGCGCAGGCGCTACTGTGCGCGCGCCGCGCGGCCGCAAGAATTTGTCAATGACTTTGAGCCCGCGTTTGGGGATCATCCCGTGCAAGGCGCGATGGCGCGCAATGGCGCGCCGGCGCGTGCACCGGGCCCGCGCGGGATAGTCGCGGCGAGCGGCCCGGACGGCCGCATCCGGGTCGGGACGGGGGCCGGCTCAGCCGAAGTGGCGGGCCAGCAAGGCTTCCGCCTCGACCGAAATTTCGGTGGCGACGGCCGCCGCCAGCGAGGTGTCGAAATTGCCGTCGGCGTCGTCGGCAAGGCCATAGGCGTCGATGCGCCAATGCTGGGCCGGCGTGACGCCGTTACGCATCAAGGTGCGCTTGACGCATTCGTAGGAACAGGCGTCTATGGCCATTACCGGCCGGCCGCTCAGGGTGTCGCGTACCGCCTCGGGCGTGCAAAGGGCAACCCCCATGGCGCAGCGCGGCTCTGCAACGCCGCGCTGTTGCAACAAGCGGTTGATGTGATTTGCGGCCTGGCCGGCGTGCGGGCAGGCGGCGCAGGAATAGCTCAGAAACTGCATTTCGGCCATCGTGACCTCCGGGAGCCGGCTGACTGCGCCGGCAGGCGCGGGTGCTCGGTCGGCGGTCTGCCGACGCCATGCGGCGCAGCCAGAACGAGCCACCGCGTTGCACGCGCTTGCACGTCTATTTTAGTTAGGCTTGATATTTGTCAACTGGAGTAAGATGCATTGGTCGGAATATGACGCAACACGCATTGGGGGCCCTAGTGGCGTTTTGTCGTGCCGGCACTGCCGTCGTGGTGTGTGGCAAGCTCGCCGGTCGAGCGTTCGCCGCCAGGCGGCGCGTCTGTATCGGATGGTCGGTGCGCAGCGCGGCGGCGGTGAACCGGTGCGCCGCCGTGCTGCCGTTGCAGCACGACGCGAGTCGCGCGGCGGGCTTGGAGCATGCCCGCAATTCCCGTCAGACCTGAGCTACCGGCCCGCGCGCGGCGCGTTATGATGAATCCCGAAAAACCTACAGAAATTACTTGTGCAGGGGGGCGCAGATGGAATGCAAGGACGCCGGCTCGGTTCTGGTCGTAGGCTTAGGCGCGTCGGCGGGCGGATTGCATTCCTTGCGGCCGCTCTTGCAGGCGCTCGAACCCGGCCGGCCCATCGCCTATATCCTTGCCCATCATCAGGGCGCCGGCGCCGATACCCAGATGACTGCGCTGCTGGCCCAGGTGTGCCGGCTTACGGTGGTGCTTGCCACCGACGGCGCCCCCTTGTGCGCCGGTCACGTCTATGTGACGCCGCCCGGGTTTGACGTCGTCGCGGTGGGCGGCATGCTGGCGCTGCTGGCGCCGGAAGCGGACAGCCTGATCGCCCCGTCGGTGAACCGCTTGTTCCGCTCGCTGGGCGAATTGGGGCCGCGTGCGGTAGGCATAGTGCTATCCGGTGCCGGGCGCGACGGGGTCGATGGCGCCGCGGCCATACGCCGCGGCGGCGGCGTGGTGATCGCGCAACTGCCGGAACAGGCTTTGCAGCGGGGCATGCCGGATGCGCTCATCGAAGCCGGCGTGGCCGATCATGTGGGCAGCATCGAGCAGATCGCGGCCTGGCTCAATGACGGGCTGAACCGCTTGCCGCAGCCGCCACGCGCAAGTTCGGAAGCTGCCGACGCCACGTTCTCCGATCTGCTGGACATGGTCACGCGCGCGTCGGGCATCGACTTGCAGCGCTACAAGCAAAGTACCTTGCGGCGCCAGGCCGCGCGCCGCTACCTGGGCCTGGGGCTGCATACCCTGCCCGAATATCTGGACTACGTGCGCCGCGAGCCCGAGGAATTGTTGCGCCTGCAGCAGGCGTTCCTGATTTCGGTGTCGGCGTTCTTTCGCGACGGCGCGGCGTTCGCGGCCTGCGAAGCGGCATTGCGCCACCTGCTCGCGCGCAAACCTGGCGGCGTTCCGCTGCGTGTCTGGGTGCCCGGTTGCGCGAGCGGCGAAGAAGCCTATTCGCTCGCCATGCTGGTGGCGGAAATCCTGGGACCCGATCTGGATCCCGCGCTGCTGCGCATTTTTGCCACCGACATCGATCCGGAAGGGCTGGATCAGGCGCGCGCGGGCCTGTATTCCGCGAGCGAAGTCGTGGCTCTGGGCAGCGAGCGCTGTGCGCGCTTCATGCAGCAAGAGGGCAAGCTTTGGCGCGTTGCCCCCAGGCTGCGCGAATGTTGTGTGTTTGCGCGCCACGACGTGATCGCGCACCCGCCCTTCATCAACCTCGACATGGTGAGTTGCCGCAATCTGCTGATTTATTTCACCCCCGCCCAGCAGGCGGAACTGCTGCGTACCTTCCAGTATGCGCTGCGACCGGACGGCCTGTTGCTGCTGGGCCGGTCCGAGTCGGTGGGGGTGAATTCGTCCGGTTTCGCCGCCGTGGATTCCAGCAACAAGCTGTATCGGCGGCGCAATCTGGCGGGTGGCATGGCGGAACGGGCATTTCGTCAGACGCCCTTGATAAACGTGAGCGCTCCGGCAATGGAAAAACCGGCCGGCACGACGCAACGCAAACAACTGCAGACCGCGGCATTGACCGCCATCGCGGCGCATGGTCCGCCCGCGGTGCTGGTCGACACGAAATTCGAGCCGCTGCATTTTTTTGCCAATTCGCATCGCTATTTCGCGCTGCCCGAGGGCAGTGCGGATTTCACCATCCACGTACTGTGCCGGCCGGAATTGCGCAGCGAATTGAAGGCCATGTGTTTCCGCGTCATGCAGGAATCCCTGTCGCAACTGGAGGGGCTGCCGGTCGATCTGCTGCTCGACGGCGAAGCGATGCGTGTGGTGCCCACCTTGCAGCGCCTGGATGCAGGCGGGGAGCGCGGCAGCGATTTCGGATTTTTGCTGGTGTTCCGGGAAACCCGGCTGGGTGCGGACGCGGCATCCGCGCTGGCGGATGTGCCGGTCCAAGCCGGCGGGGAAGTGCAGCGTTTGCATCAGGAATTGTCCGACACGCGGGAAAATCTGCAGGATGTGATCGACAAGCTGCAGGCGTCGAACGAAGAACTGCAATCGGTGCATGAAGAACTGCAGTCGTCCACCGAGGAGCTGCAGGCATCCAACGAGGAACTGCAGGCTTCGAACGAAGAACTGACCACGCTCAACGAAGAGTTGCGCTTCAAAACCCAGGAGTCCACGCAACTTAGCGTAAGTCTGGGCAACATCCAGAATTCCGTGCGCGTGGGCCTGGTGGTGGTGGACCAGGATGGTCGCGTCATGCGTTTCAACCAGCTGGCCGGCCGCGTGTTCGGACTGGTGGCGCTGGA
>JAEUNN010000617.1 GCA_016791085.1 Rhodocyclaceae bacterium
GCGCCGCCGAATCCGCCGCACCCGGCCGTTACCCGCTGCGTGTGACCGCCACCGGCCCCACCAGCGCCGGCAGCGCGGCGCGCACGGCCAGCGCCTCGCTCACCGTGCTGCCGCGCCCGGCCGAAGGCCTGACCGGCGTCACGGGCCGCTTCATCGACGCCAGCGGCGCGCCGATCGCCGGCATCATCGTGCGCGCCGACCTCGGCCTCACCGCACAAAACCCCGAAACCCGCACCGACGCCGCCGGCACTTTCGTGCTGACCGGCCTGCCCGCCGGCAGCGTCTCGTTGCGCTTCGACGCCACGCCCGCGCATCCGCTCTATCCGATCTGGCCGCAACAGGTAGCGCTCACGGCCGGACGCATGCTGGCCATGGAAGACTGGGTACTCAAGCCACCGCCGCCCGCGGAGCGCTTCAGCGCCATCCAGCCCAACAGCCCGGCCGAGCAGGTGGTGACCGACCCGCGTTTCCCCGGCCTGGAAATCCGCATCCCGGCCGGCGTGTCCATCACCGGCTGGGACGGCGTCCCCAAAACCCGCATCGCCGTCGAACGCCTGGACCCGGGCAGCCTGCCGGTGGCCTCGCCCCCCATCAAAACCAAAAGCGTGTATCAGCTGTTCTTCGGCAGCGCCATGGGCGGTGTGCCCAGCCAGCCGATCCCCATCACCCTGCCGAACGACCTCGGCCTCGTGCGGCGGAATAGGGGCCAGGCTCGACTTATTTTAGGCGCGACTTATTTTAGGCGCGACTTATTTTCTGGACCCTCACCTGCAAACCGAAGGGCAGCAACGCCGCCCTCAACGACCCGCAAAGCCCCACCGCGAGCTTCCTGGCCGACCTCCCAGGCACCTACCGTCGGCAACTGCGGGAAACCGGGGTCAGAGTCAAGGAATAATAGTGGACGTACCACGAATTAATTGGCCAGAATCCCCGCCAAAATTGCCGGTGCATTAGATTCGCCTACGAGCATGACTCGCGCGCAGCCCGACAACTACGCGCATGGCGGACGGGGCATTTTGCCCCGTCCGCAGGATTTCGGCGATCGGTAAGGGAAATTCGG
>JAEUNN010000669.1 GCA_016791085.1 Rhodocyclaceae bacterium
TGCGCGCACCTTGCTCACGGCCGAGCGCACGGCGCTGAATTTCCTGCAACTGTTGAGCGCCACGGCCACCCAGACGCGCCGCTTCGTGCAGGCCGTGGCCGGCACGCGCGCCAAAATCGTGGATACGCGCAAAACCTTGCCGGGCTTGCGCCTGGCCCAGAAATACGCGGTCCGCGCGGGCGGTGGCGCCAACCATCGTTTCGGGCTCTACGACGGCATTCTTATCAAGGAAAACCACATCATCGCGGCCGGCGGCGTTGGTCCGGCGCTGGAACGCGCGCGCGCGATCGCGCCCTCGGGCGTTTTCATCCAGATCGAAGTGGAAAATCTCGCTCAGCTCGATGAGGCGCTTGCGGCCGGCGCCCGCATGATCCTGCTCGACAACATGGATCTGGCGCAAATGCGCGCGGCCGTGGCGCAAACCGCCGGGCGCGCCGAACTGGAAGCGAGCGGCGGCGTGGACCTGAATGCCGTGCGCGCCATCGCCGAAACCGGCGTCGACCGCATATCGATAGGATCGCTGACCAAAAACCTGCGCGCCATCGATCTGTCGCTGCGGCATATCGAAGATTGACCCGGCGTGGCGGCCCGGCGCCCGCTGCCGCGGCGCAGGCGCGCCGCCTGCAAGGGCTTGCTGCGCGCCCTGTGCGCCCTCGCGGCGCTTGGCCTGCTGCCAGGCGCGGCCGCCGCGCCGTTCGCATTCGCCTTGATCGGCGATTTGCCGTATTCCACGGCCGAGCGCCGCCTGTTTCCGCAATTTCTGGAAACGCTGGATCGCGAGCGCCTGGCATTCGTCGTGCACGACGGCGACATCAAGGACGGCGACGCGCGCTGCGACGTGCCGCTGTATTTCGACCGGCTGGCGCTGTTCCAGGCCTCCTGGCACCCCCTGATTTACACGCCGGGCGACAACGAATGGACCGACTGCCGGCGCAGCGGTGCCGGCGCCTACGAGCCCGTGGAGCGGCTCAATTTCCTGCGCCAGGTGTTTTTTCGCGATGCGTACTCGCTGGGCCAAAACAAGATCGCGCTGCAACGCCAATCCGACGACGCGCGCTTTCCGCAGTATCGCGAAAACCTGCGCTGGCGCCACGAAGGCATACTGTTCGTGACGCTGAACGTTCCGGGCAGCAACAATAACTGGGGCCGGGCGAGTTTGCCCTCGGCGGAATTTCTGGACCGCCTGCGCGCCAATACCGCCTGGATGGAAGCCGCGTTCGCGCTGGCCCGGCGCGACGCCATGGCCGGCATCGTGCTGGTGATCCAGGCCAATCCCGGTTTCGAAGCCGCCAATGCCGGCTTTGCCCCGCCTCCCTACCGGCCGCTGCTGGACCAGTTGCGCTACGAAACCATGCGGTTTGCGGGCCAGGTGCTGTTCGTGCATGGCGACACCCACAACTTCCGCAGCGACCGCCCGCTGCTGCACCCGCAAACGCGCAGGGCGCTGGAAAATTTCCGCCGCGTCGAAACTTTCGGCCACCCCTTCATGGGCTGGGTCAAGGTCGAGGCCGATGCCGCCACGCCCGAAGTATTCCGCGTCAAGGGCGAGCCCTGGTCGCCGCAGCCCCTGCTTGCGCCTTGAACTTGTCCGGACTCAGGCATGCACATCCACATCGCAGTCCGGATGCGCGAACAATTCCACCAGGGTATCGAGAAATGCCCGCGTTTTGGCGGCCATGAGGCGACGCCCCGGCAACACCGCCCAAGCCACCACGGGCGGCGCATGCCAGGCCGGCAACACGCGCACCAACCCGGCTTGTGCGCCGGCGGCGGCGACATAGCGGTCGGTCAACAGGGCCAGCCCGGCGCCGGCCTGCGCCAGCCGCAACTGCATGCCCACCGAATTGACGGCGATCATGCCCTGCGGCGTTCCGGTCCACTGCTCGCTGCCATTGGACAGGGTCCAGGCTACCCGCTCGCCGCGCTGGTCCAGCAGTTGCAGCGCGGCGTGGCGCGACAGATCGTCCGGCCGCTCGGGTGCGCCGTGGCGCGCCAGATATGCCGTGCCGGCATATAGCGACACGTTCATTTGGCACAGCCGGCGCGCCACCAGGCCGGAATCTTCGGGCAGCGCCCCCATGCGCACGGCCAGATCGAAATTTTCCGCGACCAGATCGACGCGGCGCGGCGACAGATCCACGTCCACACTGACCTGCGGATGACGTTCCACAAATTGCGCGAGCATGTCCGCCAACAGCCAGGACGCGAAATCGGCCGGCATGGAAATGCGCAGCCGCCCATTCGGTTCGACCTGCCGGTATTGCGCCAGCGCGCAGGCCGCGTCGGTCTGTTCGGCCACCTGGCGCGCATGTTCGAGCAGGGCCAGACCGAATTCGGTCAGCGCCAGACGGCGCGTCGTGCGCTGCAACAGGCGCTCGCCCAGTTGCGCTTCCAGGCTGGCAACGCGCCGTGACACGGTGGATTTGGGCAATTTCAGCCGGTCCGCCGCGCGCGTGAAACTGCCGGCTTCGGCCACACGCGCAAACAGCAGCAAATCGTCGGGATTCAAACTCATGGTGTCGCCTCACCTTGGGAAATTCAATTGTTCCAAATTCGGAACTATCAAATGCTATTTGACATCTTTATGTTCCCGTTGGCAATGATTAAAGTGAGAACCATCAACCCAACCCAACGGAGACCGAATATGAACATCCTGCAAGTCAATTCCAGTGCGCGCGGCGACGCGTCCGTATCCAGCCGTCTCGCCACCGACATCGTGAACAAGCTGCGCGCGGATGCGCCCGGCGCCACCCTGGTGGTACGCGACCTGGGCCGCACACCGCATCCGGTGCTCGATGAAAATGCATTGCAGGCCTTGTTCACGCCGCAGGATGCGCGCACGCCCGAACAGCAGGCGCGCGTGGCCCTCGATGATGCGCTGATCGCGGAAATTCAGGCCGCCGACGTGGTGGTGCTGGGCGTGCCGACCTATAACTTCGGCGTGCCGGTGCAGTTGAAAAACTGGATCGACGCCATTGCGCGCGCGCGGGTCACCTTCCGCTATACGGAAAACGGCCCGGAAGGATTGCTGACCGGCAAAACCGTATATGTGGCGGCCACGCGCGGCGGCGTCTATCGCGGCACGCCGGCCGACACGGTGGAACCTTATCTGCGTAACGTGCTGGGTTTTCTGGGCATGCGCGAAGTGCGCTTCGTGTTCGCCGAAGGCCTGGCCATGGGCGACACGGCCGCCGCGGCGTCGATTGCCGCGGCACAGGATCAGATCGAGGCCGCCGTGGCTTGACCCGACCAGGACCGGCGGCCGGCTTGCAGTGCAGGCAGGCCGGGGCCGTACAGCGCAAACGGCGCGGCCGGACTGCAGCGATCTGCCGCAGCCCGGCCGCGCCGGCGAGTGTTGCGGGCTGCGTCAGTGGTGGTGGTGGCCGCCCTCGCCGTGCACGTGTTCGTGCAGCAGTTCTTCCTGGGTGGCCGTGCGCACTTCGGCCACGGTGCAGCGAAACACCAGGGCCGTTCCGGCGAGCGGGTGATTGCCGTCCACGACCACCTTGTCGCCTTCGATTTCGGTAATCGTGAACAGCATCTCTTCGTCTTCTTCGCCGACTCGCTCGAACTGCATGCCGATTTCGATATTTTCCGGAAAGCTGGTGCGCGATTCGACGAATACCAGTTCGGCGTCATATTCGCCGAAGGCGTCCTCGGGCTGCAGCTTGACCTCCAGCTGATCGCCCACATCCTTGCCCTGCAGCGCCTCTTCCAGCGCGGGGAAAATGCCGTCGTAACCGCCATGCAGATATACGAGCGGCTTGGCGCCGCCATCGATCAGATTGCCGTCCGGATCCCAAACCTTGTAATCCAGCGTCACCACCGTGTTGCGCGCGATCTGCATTTACGCTTCCTTAATCTTCCAGCCGTTTAACGAGTTCCAGCACTTCCGCTGCGTGACCGCGCACGGACACGTTGTAGAGCGCATGCCGAATCATACCCTTGTTGTCTATCACGAAGGTGGAGCGCAACAGGCCGCGGCGCGCCCCGCCCTCGCCTTCACCGTCGCGCCACACGCCATACAGCCGGCATACGTCGCGATCCATGTCGGACAGCAGCAGCACGGTGATGCCGTGTTTGTCGCGAAAATCGCCATGCGAAAAGCAGTCGTCCGGCGACACGCCCACGATGCGGCAGCCCTGTTGCTCGAACTTGTCCTGCAGGTCGGAAAACTCTATGGCTTCGCGCGTACAGCCGGCGGTGTCGTCCTTGGGATAGAAATACAGCACCATATGGTGCTTGCCGAGCAAGTCGCGGAATTCAAAAATTTGCAGATCCGCATCCGGCAGCGCAAATGCGGGGGCAGGTTGTCCGGCTTGCAGCATGGTTCCTTCCTCCAAGCGAGGGGGGCATTCTAACCCGGAGTTTTGCCGGCCGGTGCCGGTCCCGTAGGCCCGCGCGCCGGCCCGTGTCCGGCCCGCCACGCTGCCGCCCGGGCAGGCCGCGCGGCAGCCAAAAACTTGCGAAATGCTGCGGACCGCAACGCGCTGCCAGAATAACATCGGCGTTCGCGCGGCGCCCGGGATACTGCTGCCGCGCACCGGATGGCGCCCAAGTATCCATGCACCATGAGGAGCGGACCCCGATGACGACCACCATGCGCGCGATGCTGCTGCCGGAACGCGGCACGGCTTTGGTCGCGGTGCACATGCCCATGCCGCAGCCCGCTCCGGGCCAGGTGAGACTGGCGATCGAAGCCTGCGGGGTATGCCGTACCGACCTGCACGTGGTCGATGGCGAGCTTGCCGGCGGCATGCTGCCGGTCATACCCGGGCATGAAATCGTCGGCCGCGTGGATGCGCTGGGCGCCGGCGTCGAGGGCCTCGCGCCGGGGCGGCGCGTGGGCGTGCCGTGGCTGGGCCATACCTGCGGCGAGTGCCTGGACTGTTTGCGCGGCGACGAAAATCTGTGCGGGCAGGCGCGCTTCACGGGCCACCACCTGCATGGCGGTTATGCCAGCCACTGTATCGCCGACGCGCGCTACTGCTTTCCGCTGGACGAGACAGCCGGCGCCGCGCAACTTGCGCCGCTGCTGTGCGCCGGCCTGATCGGCTACCGCAGTTGGGCCATGGCGCGCGCCCACGCGCCCGGAATGCGGCGCATCGGCCTGTACGGCTTCGGCGCCGCGGCGCACATACTGGCCCAGGT
>JAEUNN010000692.1 GCA_016791085.1 Rhodocyclaceae bacterium
TTCGGTCGTGATCAGCGGCGCGGGCGACCGCCGCGACGAAGACATACGGCGTCAGACGGAATTGCTGGGCGACGCCTTCGACGAGGTCATCCTGTACCAGGACCAGTGCCAGCGCGGCCGCGCCGACGGCGAAGTGGTCGCGCTGCTGCGCGCCGGACTTGCCAACGCCCAGCGCGCCCGGCAAGTGCAGGAAATACGCGGTGAATTCGCCGCCATCGACACGGCGCTAGCGCGCCTGGCGGCGGGCGATCTGTGCCTGATTCTGGTCGACCAGGTCGAAGACGCGCTCAAGCACATCGAAATGCGCGTCGCCGAATCCACCGGGCTGGCCGTAGAAACGGCCTGAAGGCCAGGCACGGCGGGGGCCGCCCGGTCGTGCCGCCGGTCTGGCACACCATGCTGCAACCGGGCCTCGCGCAGCCGTGAGCCCGCTGCGCGTCCGCGCGCTGGCCGGCTGCGCGGGCGGCAAATTTCCTGCGCAGTTCAGTAGCCGGAAGCCGCCGCCTCGATGCGCACGCGATAGGGCACGAGCCGCAGTTTGCCCGTGGCATCCACGCTTTCCTTGCTGCAGCTGAGGGTATTTGCTTCCTGCCAGCGCAGGTCGCGGCAGTGCGCAATGTCGGCAAGCTTTTCGCCTTTCGCGCCGAACGCCAGCACGCTGTGCAATATGTAGGGGCCAGCCTGCTCGCGCGAACATTGCAGCGCGAACAGGCCGCCGCGCGTCGCGGCGCGGCCGGGGCTGGCACAGTGCTCGGCGAGGGTTACGGCAGGCGCGCCGGGCCGCACCAGCAGCAGCCGCTCGCGCCGACCCTCGAGCGGATCGTCCGGCGCCGGCGCATAGACGCGCTGCACGACCAGCGTGCGGCCGCCCGGCAGCGCACGCGCTTCGGATACCCTATCGGCATCGTCCCAATTCACGGCATGCGCCGGCACATCGGCGATCGACTTATCGACCGCATCCACACCGATCGCGAGGAGCGACCCGCTTACTACCTCGCAGCGCCTCACATAGGCGTCGGGCGCATAGGGCTGGACCATGTCCACACCCGCGCGCGCTTCGGCCTCGTCGCCCGCGGCGGCCGCCACCAGCGCGTAAATCTGGCGCTTCGTGCCGCAGTCTGCCATGTGCACGATGCGGCTTTGCGGCAGGTTCTGGCGCAGCGTGCGCGCCTGCGCCGCGATCACGGCCGGCTCGGCGGCGCTCGCGGCGATCACCAGATATAGCGTTTCCGCGTGCGCCGCGGCAGCCGCCGCGCACAGCGCGCAGGCCAGCGTCGCCTGGCCCCTCACAGCCCGCTTTCGCGCTTTACGCGCGCCAGTTCGCGATTATCGACAAGCTGCACGTGCGCCACGTCGCGGAACGTTTTCCAGTCGCCGCCCCAGAACAGGCCGAGTTTTTTCGCCTCCTCGCCGAGCGCCTCCCAGAAGCCGTTTTTTTCCGCCGCGTCCGACCAGGCCCAGCGCTGGTCGATAATGTCCACGGCGTAGGCATTGGGCGTACCGTCCGGCAATTGGGCGTTGTGAAAGCTGAATTTGACCTTGCTGTTGCCCTTGCGCACGATTTCCATCTGCACCGCCACCGAACGCCAGCCGAAAAACACCTTGGGTTTGAAGCCGCGCGCCGCCAGCGCGGCCAGGACGGCCTCCACCTTGGGGCGCAGCGCCGGCGCGAGGCTGGCAATTTTCTTTTCCTGCGGCCAGCGCGAACTGTCGCCGCTCCAGTCCTGCACGGCGGCGGCCGGCGCGGGCGGTGCAGCCGGGACGGCCGGCTCAGCCGGCGCGGGCGGCGCAGCCGGGGCGGGTGGTACGGGCGCGGCCGCCGGGCCGATGTGGGACAGCGCATTGAGGCGCAGCCAGGTGCGCATGCCGGGCTGTATGAGCCCATCCGGCCGGGCCATGAAGGTGGACTGGAAGCGGGTGATGGCGGCAATGGTGTCTTTGCCGCAACGGCCATCCACGTCGCCCGGATCGAAACCGGCGGCCTTGAGCAAGGACTGGACGATCCGCACGTCGGCCTCGACATTGCTGCCTTTTTTGCCTACCGGCGCACTCAAATTTCCCACATGCACTCCTTCCGGATTTTGCCGTACCGCCGCGCACGGCCTCTGGCCCCATGCTAGCACGGCGCGCCGGCACGCCAGCCGCGCGCGCTTGCGCCATACTTCAGCCACAGCCGAGCACCGCCGCGGCAAAACGAGGACCGACACGCCATGGAACGCTTCACGATTTCTCTGGATCAGGAACTGGCGCAGGAGTTCGACCGACTGATCGCCGCGCGCGGCTACCGCAACCGGTCCGAAGCGGTGCGCGACATGCTGCGCGGAGAGCTGGAACGCTGGCGCCAGCAAAGCGATGCAGCGCGCTACTGCGTGGCCAACCTGAGCTATGTGTTCAACCATCACGAGCGCGCGCTGGCGGAGCGCCTGACGCAACTTCAGCACGAACACCACGATCTTGCCGTGTCCACGCTGCACGCCCACCTGGACCACGAAAACTGCCTGGAAAGTGTGATTTTGCGCGGCCCCACGGCAGCCGTGCGGAATTTCGCCAATGCCCTCGCGGCGGAGCGCGGCGTACGCCACGGGGTGCTCAATCTGGTCGCGGTCGACGTAGATACGTCGCGTCACAGCCACAGCCACGGCGCTGCGGCGGCCGACCACCCGTATCGCCACGTGCATTTGCGGCCCAAAACCTGAGCGTCCGCGGCGCCCGGCCGCGGCCCGCATCCCGCCGCCGCTGGCGCCCTGCGCGTCAGGCGCCGGCCGCGCGGCTTGCGAAAAGTATGAAGACCTGTCTAAACTTCATACCGACAGCGCGCCAAGCCGGCGCTCCAACCCCACCCGGCCCCTACTCATGCCCGACCTCCCGACGGATATGTCCGCGCTTGCCATGCTCGTGTTCGGGCTGGGTTTGCGCCATGGTTTCGACCCCGACCACCTTGCCGCCATAGACGGTCTGACGCGCTACAACGCGCGCGCCAATCCTCGCCTCGCGCGCGTTTGCGGCGCATTGTTCGCGCTCGGCCACGGCGCCGTGATCGTGCTGGTGGCGGTGGCGGTCAACCTGCTCGCGCGGCAGTGGGATACGCCGGAGTGGCTGGAAATGTCGGGCGCCTGGATTTCCATCGGCTTTCTGGCGCTGTTGGGCATCATGAATTTGCGCGCCGCCTGGCAGACGGACCCGCTGCGCGCCGCGCCGCCGGCCGGCATCCGGGCGCAACTGCTCGGCCCGCTGGCACAGTCGGCGCGGCCGGCGCTGGTGGCGCTGGTGGGCGCGCTGTTCGCGCTGTCGTTCGACGCCATCAGCCTGGCCAGCCTGTTCGCCTGGGCCGGCGCACACCACGGCGGCTGGACCGACGCCCTGTTGCTGGCGCTGCTGTTCGCACTGGGCATGCTCATCACCGACGGCGCCAACGGCATGTGGGTCGCCCGCCTGGTGCGTCATGCCGATCGCGCCGCCGTGATCGCCGCGCGCGTCATGAGTCTGACCGTGGCGCTGGCCAGCCTGCTGGTGGCTGCGCTGGGTGCCGCGCGCCTGATCTGGCCGTCCGCCGCCGACGCGGACGCGCACACGGGCGCGCTCATAAGTCTGGCACTGATCGCCATGTTGACCGCCTCCTACCTGCTGGCCAGGTGGCTCGCACGCCGCGCGGCGCCCGCGCTGGCGCAAAACGGCTGACACGGGCCGCACGCGGCCGGACACTCTGCCGTCATGCGCGCGAGCGCCGGCTGCCGGCGCGCTGTACGCTCGCCGCGCCTGAAAGCGCCGCATGCGGTCGGGGCTTGCGGCGCCCCGTGACGCGTACAATCCGGCTCGGTTTGCCGTAAGCCGCAGGCGTAGCGCAAACGCTTTTCCGCCTCGGCGCCGCCGATACTGCCGGCACCATCCGGCCGGAGCCCGACCGGCACGACGCGCGCGCCCCCGCGAGAAACCCGTCCGCGCCGCGTCGCGGGCGCCTTCGCAGCCCCACCTCGCGCCCTGGGCGCTGCGGACA
>JAEUNN010000052.1 GCA_016791085.1 Rhodocyclaceae bacterium
GGCGCAGCCAGCGCACCGGCGAGCCGCTCAGCCTGATGATCATAGACGTAGACCATTTCAAGCTGTACAACGACCACTATGGCCACGTGGCCGGCGACGCCGCGCTAAGTGCCGTAGCCGGCGTGCTGCGCGCGGTATGCAGGCGGCCGGCCGACGTGGTCGCGCGTTACGGTGGCGAAGAATTCGCGGCGCTGCTGCCCAATACCTCGGGCGCCGGCGCAGCCCAACTCGCGCAGCACCTGCTGGCCGAACTGTCGCGCCGGAACATTCCGCACGCTGCTTCGCTGACGGCCCCCTACGTCACGGTGAGCGCCGGGATTGCCAGCCTGCCCGACGCCACCACCGATCCGCCGCGCTGCTGCACTGCCTGCAGCGACGACACGGCGCGGCAGATTGCACATTTCGTCAGTAGCGCCGACGCGGCGCTCTACGCCGCCAAACGCGCCGGCCGCGCCCAAGCCTGGGTGGTCGATCACGGCACATCCGGCGAGCCGCGTCCGGCACAGTTCGAACTGGCGGAGAGCCCATGCCTGAGGCAGGTCAACGCGGCCTGAAACGCTCGCGCGCATCCGCGCACCTGGCCGCAGGCATTCTGGGCCTGGGTTTCATTTTTGCGGCCCTGGCCGCGTTCTGGCAGGGCGCCAGAAACCACGCCGAAGCCCAGTCGGCATTCGAATCGCTGGCGCAGCAGAATGCCAGCCGCATCGCCAGCCAAATCCAGTTGCTCGCGGGCGGTCTGTACGGCACGCGCGGCGCGGTTCTGGCGGCCGGCCCGACCAGCATTTCGCGGCGGCAATTTCAGGATTTCGCCGAATCGCGCAGCGATTCGTATCGCCTGCCCGGCAGCCATTCTTTCGGACTGGTACGGCGCGTGGCCCCGGGCGATGTGGCGCAATTCGTGCGTGCCGCGCGCCACGACGGACAGCCCGACTTCCACCTGCAAGCGGCCGGCGCCCACCCCGGCACGCGCTATATCGTGCAATTTGCCGAGCCGGTCGCGGTGGCCCGACCCGCCCCCGGCTTCGACCTGGCCTCGCAGCCGGCCTGGCGCGCCGCCGCCGACCGCGCGGCGGAAAGCGGCGAGCCGGTATTGAGCGCGCCGGTCGCGCCCTTGCCGGGCGAGCCCGCGACCAGCGATGCGCTGTTGCTGCTGTTACCCATTTACACGCCCGGCATGCGCCGCACGTCGGCGCCGGAGCGCAGCGCGGCCTTGCTGGGCTGGGCAGTCAAAAGCGTGGATGCGGATGAGGTGCTGCAGGCCGCCGGCCTCTCGCGCGGCCCCATAGGCATTTCGGTACATGATGCCGAAGCGCCCGCGCACGCATTGTTTGCAAATACCAGCCGGCCCGCCGGCAGCACGGTGGACTTCCGCAAAAGCGTTGCGCTGCCGGCCTATGGGCGCACCTGGCAGGTCGAACTGTGGGCCGAGCCGGAATTCGCCGCCGGCAGCGACGCCCTGGCACCCGGCAGCGTATTCGCCCTGGGCAGTCTCGCCACGCTGGTGCTTGCGCTCGCCGCGCAGGTGATCGCGCAAAGCGGGGAGCGCAAGCGCGAACTCGAACTCGAACAGGCGCGGCGCTCCGCCATCATGGAAAATTCCAGCGACGCCATCATGGCCGTGACCCCCGGCGGCCGCGTAAGCGACTGGAACCGCGGCGCCGAACGCATGTTCGGCATCGCCGCGCCGCAGGCCCTGGGCCGTACCGTGCTGGCGCTGGTGGTGCCGGAACATCTGGCCGCGGAAGAGGAGGAACTGCGCGCTGCGGTGACGCACGGCGAAAACGTTGCGCCGTTCGACAGTCAGCGCCGTCACCTAGACGGCCGCCTGCTCGAAGTGTCGATTTCGGCCTCGCCCATCCTTGACCAGAAAGGCCGCTGCATAGGCTACGCCACCATACTGCGCGACATCAGCGCCGCGCGGCGTACCGAACGCGCGCTGGCGGAACTTAACGAAACGCTGGAACAGCGTGTGGCGGAGCGCACCGCAGCGCTGGATTCGGCGCGCCGCGACCTGCGTACGATACTGGACGCCCTGCCCTCGCAGGTCGGCAGCTGGGACCGCGATCTGCGCAACCGGCTGGCCAATCGCGCCTATGCCGACTGGTTCGGCCTGGAGTGTGCGCAAATGCCCGGCATGCACCTGGCCGAAGTGCTGGGCGAGGACATATACCGCCATAACCGGCCCTACCTGGAGGCCGCGCTGCGCGGCGAGGCGCAGTATTTCGAAGGGATGCCGTCGCGCGATCCGCGCGGCAGCGGCCACCGCCATGCCATGGTGCACATCATTCCGGAATGGGTGGACGGCGAAGTGCGGGGTGTGTACACCCTGGTGCATGACATTACCGAACTTGCCGAAAGCCGCGCCCGTCTGGCGCGCGCGCAGCGTGACAGTGCGGCCTTGCTGCACACCATCGATGCCTATGCCATGGTGTCCGTGACCGATCCGGACGGACGCATCGTCGAGGTCAATGACAATTTCTGCCGCGCCTGCGGCTATACGCGCAACGAACTGCTGGGACGCGATCATCGCTTCCTGAAGTCCGGCCTGCACAGCGCCATGTTCTGGCGCGACATGTGGCAGCAACTGGCGTCGGGCGCCTCGTGGCGCGCGGAAATCTGCAACCGCACGCGCGACGGCAGGCTGTACTGGGTGGATGGCGTGGTATCGGCTTTTTACGACGACGCCGGTCAGGTGGAAAAATATGTCGCCATAGGCAGCGACATCAGCACAAAAAAACAACTGGAACTCGAAGCCGAGGTGGCGCGCAGCATCGCCGAACAAAGTGCGCGCTTCCTGCAGGAAATCACCGACCGCCTGCCGCTGGGCCTGGCCTATTTGGACCGCGGCCTGCACTACCGCTTCGTGAATGCGGCGCTGTGCGAACAATTCGGCCTGGCGCGCGAACGCATACTTGGCCAGCATGCGTCCGGCCTGCCTGCGGCGGCCTTGTGGCAGGCCGGCGAGCAGGCCCTGTCCCAGGCCGTGCACGGCACGGCCCAGGTGGTCGAGTGCGAACAGACCCGTTGCGGCCTCGCGCACATTTACGAATTGCGCCTGGTGCCGGACATCGATGCGGCCGGCGCGGTGCGCGGACTGTACGCCGTCTATGCCGACATCAGCGACCGCAAGCGCGCCGAACTGGGATTGCAGCGCGCGCTGCGCTTCCAG
>JAEUNN010000705.1 GCA_016791085.1 Rhodocyclaceae bacterium
GCCGGAATCGATGGACGAGTTGCTCATCACGTCGATGCAGCGCTTGATGAGCGCGAACGCCACCTCGTCGCCCTGACTTTCGTAGAGCGATGTGCTGTTGGTGATGTCCGCGAACAGCACGGTACATTCGGACGAGACTGCGGGGAGAGCCAAGATATTGCTAATTTGTTGTGAGCAACTTCACAATTGTAGCGGTATCGGCTTTGAAAAATAAACCGCTTCGTCAAATCCGCACCGGCGGAGCCGGGCCGGCCGTGTCGCTCAGCCTGCAAAAAACCTTTGCACGGCCAGTTCGGGCAGCGCCACTCCCGTGGTGCGGGCGCGCTCCAGGGTTTCCCAGTAATAGCGGTAGGAAGCCCGGTCGTGCAGCTTTCCCCCGTGGCGTATGGGGCCCCAGGAAGCATCCTGCGCGGCCGCCAGTATGGCCGTGGCGAGTTCGACTTCGTCGCTGCCGGGGCGCATTGCGTCGAGTATGGGCTTTATCTGGTTGGGATGGATGCTCCACATCCTGAGGTAGCCGAACTGTTGCCGGGCGCGCAGGGCATCGGCGTGGATGGCGGCGGTGTCGCCAAGTTCGGTCGTGACGTTGTGCGTCGGCACCACACCGTGCGCCAGCGCCGCCGCGGCGATTTCGCATTTGGCGCGTACCACCAGCGGGTGCTCGAACTGGCCCGGGCTTTGCATCGCACTGCCGGGAATCGCGCCATGATGGGCAGACACGAAATCCATCAGGCCGAAATCGATGGATTCGACGCCGGGAATGGCGGCGATCTGTTGCACTTCGGCCAGCGCGCCGTGGGTTTCGATCAGCACGTGCAGCGGTATCGTGCCGGGCAGTCCATGGCGGGCTTCCAGTTCGCGCAGTCCGGCGATTTGCGCGCGCACGTCGGCAGCCGAACGCGGCTTGGGCAGCGTGACGAAGGGCAGGCGCCGTCCGGCGCGCGGTATCACGATTTCCAGGTCGGCACGCCAATGCGCGTGGGTGACGTCATGAATCCTTAGCCCGGCGCGGCCGTAGCGGTTTTCGTCGCTGTTGATCAGATCGGCGCACATGGCCGCGTGTTCGGCTTCGCGGCCGGCCGGTGCGCCGTCTTCGCAGTCGCAGGTCACGTCGAACAGCGCGCCGCCTGGCCCGGCCATCGAGGCCTGCAGCGCCAGCGCCTTGCGTATGAGTTTTTCGGAGCCGCAGTAGTGGTCCACGGCGGGCAGCGCCGGGATCGGCTTTTCAGCATGGAAAAGTACGTCTTTGGGATGGATCGAGGCGGACATGGGCTGCGCGCGGACGGAAATGGAAGCTCATTCTACGCGGCTCCGCGGCGCGCGCGGGCAGTTCCGCGCGGACGAAAAAAATCCCGCCGCGGCTTGCGGCGGGATTTATTGGCGATGCGTCCGGGGCGCCATGCCCCGTTGCCGGGTCAGCCCAGCAGGGAAGCGACGCCGGCTTGCTCTTCCTGCAGTTCCGCCAGCGTGGCGTCCATTTTCTGGCGCGAGAACGCGTCGATCGGCAAATCCTTGATTACCGTGTATTCACCGTTCGCGCAGGTGCAGGGGAAGCCATACAGGATGTCTTCCGGGATGCCGTAAGAACCGTCGGACGGCACGCCCATGGTGACCCAGGCGTCGCCGGTGCCGAGCGCCCAGTCACGCATGTGGTCGATCGCGGCATTCGCGGCCGAGGCGGCCGACGATGCACCGCGCGCCTCGATGATGGCGGCGCCGCGCTTGCCCACCTTGGGAATGAAGGTGTCGCGATACCAGGCTTCGTCATTGACGACCTGAGGTGCGGGCTGGCCGGCGATGGAGCAGAAGCGGATGTCCGGATACATGGTGGGCGAGTGGTTGCCCCACACCACCATCTTTTCGATGTCCGACACGGCCTTGCCGGTTTTGCCGGCGAGCTGCGACAGCGCACGGTTGTGGTCCAGGCGCAACATCGCGGTGAAATTTTTCTTGGGCAGATCGGGCGCCGACTTCATGGCGATATACGCATTGGTGTTGGCCGGGTTGCCCACCACCAGGGTTTTCACGCCGC
>JAEUNN010000738.1 GCA_016791085.1 Rhodocyclaceae bacterium
TGGTTTCTGAAGAGCCTGCCGAGCCGTCTCGGCATGGTGCTCGACATGACCCTGCGCGACATCGAGCGCGTCCTCTACTTCGAGGCCTACGTCGTCGTCGATCCGGGCATGACGCCCCTCAACCGCGCACAGCTCCTCACCGAGGATGACTACCTGGCGAAGGTCGAGGAATACGGTGACGACTTCGCTGCCGTCATGGGCGCCGAGGGTGTCCGCGAACTGCTGCGCACCCTGGACCTGAACCGCGAGATCGATACCCTGCGCCAGGAACTGGAGCACACCGGGTCCGAGGCCAAGATCAAGAAGATCGCCAAGCGCCTGAAGGTGCTGGAGGGCTTCCAGCAGTCGGGCATCAAGCCCGAGTGGATGATCCTCGAGGTCCTGCCGGTGCTGCCGCCCGACCTGCGCCCGCTCGTGCCCCTGGACGGAGGCCGTTTCGCCACTTCCGACCTGAACGACCTCTACCGCCGCGTCATCAACCGCAACAACCGCCTCAAGCGCCTGCTGGAACTGAAGGCGCCGGACATCATTGTCCGCAACGAGAAGCGGATGCTGCAGGAGGCAGTGGACTCGCTGCTCGACAACGGCCGCCGCGGCAAGGCCATGACCGGCGCCAACAAGCGTCCGCTCAAATCGCTGGCCGACATGATCAAGGGCAAGGGCGGCCGCTTCCGTCAAAACCTGCTGGGCAAGCGCGTCGACTATTCCGGCCGTTCGGTCATCGTGGTGGGTCCGGAACTCAAGCTGCACCAGTGCGGGCTGCCCAAGAAAATGGCGCTCGAACTGTTCAAGCCCTTCATTTTCCACAAGCTGGAAATCATGGGTCTGGCGACCACGATCAAAGCCGCCAAAAAGCTCGTCGAATCCGAAGAACCGGTGGTGTGGGACATCCTGGCGGACGTGATACGCGAACACCCGGTGCTGCTGAACCGTGCCCCGACGCTGCACCGCCTGGGCATCCAGGCGTTCGAGCCGGTGCTCATCGAAGGTAAGGCCATACAGCTGCATCCGCTGGTGTGCGTGGCCTTCAACGCCGACTTCGACGGTGACCAGATGGCCGTGCATATCCCGCTGTCGCTGGAAGCGCAGATGGAAGCGCGCACGCTCATGCTGTCGTCCAACAACGTGCTGTCGCCCGCCAACGGCGAGCCCATCATCGTGCCTTCCCAGGACATCGTGCTGGGCCTGTATTACGCCACCCGCGCCGGCGTCAATGCGCGCGGCGAGGGCATGGCTTTCCGCGACGTGGCCGAAGCGCGCCGCGCCTGGGAAACCGGCCAGGTCGACCTGCATGCCAAAGTGAAGGTGCGCATCCGCGAATTCGACGTGATAGGCGACGAAAAGCGCGAAAAGATCACCCGCTACGACACCACCGTGGGCCGCGCCATGCTGTCCGAAGTGCTGCCGCCCGGGCTGCCTTTCCCGCTCATCGACAAGGCGCTCAAGAAGAAGGAAATTTCGCGCCTGATCAATGCCTCGTTCCGCCGCTGCGGCCTGCGCGAAACCGTCATTTTCGCCGACAAGCTCATGCAGGCCGGCTTTACGCTGGCCACCCGCGCGGGCATATCCATCGCCATCAAGGACATGCTGGTGCCCACGCAAAAGGGCACGCTGATCGGTTCGGCCGAGCATGAGGTGAAAGAAATCGCCGAGCAGTACCGTTCGGGTCTGGTGACCGACGGCGAGCGCTACAACAAGGTCGTGGATATCTGGGGCCGTGCCGGCGACCAGGTGGCGCGCGCCATGATGGAACAGCTCGGCTCGGAAGACGTGGTCGACCGCGAAGGCAAGACCGTCAAGCAGGAATCCTTCAATTCCATCTACATGATGGCGGATTCCGGCGCGCGCGGTTCGGCGGCGCAAATCCGCCAGTTGGCCGGCATGCGCGGTCTGATGGCGAAGCCGGACGGCTCCATCATCGAAACGCCCATCACGACCAACTTCCGCGAAGGTCTGAACGTGCTGCAGTACTTCATTTCCACGCACGGCGCGCGCAAGGGCCTGGCCGACACGGCTTTGAAAACCGCCAATTCGGGCTATCTGACGCGCCGTCTGGTGGACGTGACGCAAGACCTGGTGGTCGTCGAAGACGATTGCGGCACGCAATTGGGCTTCACGATGAAAGCGCTCATCGAAGGCGGTGAAGTCATCGAAGCCCTGCGCGAGCGCATCCTGGGCCGCGTGACGGCGGTCGACGTGATCAACCCCGACACCCAGGACATCCTGCTGCCGGCCGGCACGCTGCTCGACGAAGCGGCGGTCGAACGCATAGAAGAATGCGGCCTGGACGACGTCAAGGTGCGCACGCCGCTCACCTGCGAAACGCGCTACGGCCTGTGCGCCAAGTGCTACGGCCGCGATCTGGGCCGCGGCAGCCTGGTGAACGTGGGCGAGGCGGTAGGCGTGATCGCCGCCCAGTCCATCGGCGAACCGGGCACCCAGCTCACCATGCGTACCTTCCACGTCGGCGGCGCGGCTTCGCGCGCGGCCGTGGCGAGCCAGGTCGATGCAAAAAGCTCGGGTGTCGTGCGCCTGTCGCAGAACATGCGTTTCGTGACCAATCCCAAGGGCGAAAAAGTGGTTATCGCGCGTTCCGGCGAAGTCATCATTACCGATGACCACCACCGCGAGCGCGAACGCCACAAAGTGCCCTACGGCGCCACCATGCTGGTAGGCGAGGGCATGGCCATACGCGCGGGCGCGACGCTGGCGACGTGGGACCCGCACACGCGTCCCATCGTGACCGAATACGCCGGTATCGTGAAGTTCGAGCACGTCGAGGAAGGCACCACGGTGGCCAAACAGGTGGACGACGTGACGGGCCTGACCACCCTGGTGGTTATCGACCCCAAACGGCGCGGCAGCCAGGCCGGCACCAAGGGCCTGCGCCCGCAGGTGAAGCTATTCACCGAAACCGGCGAGGAAGTCAAAATCCACGGCACCGATCACGCC
>JAEUNN010000743.1 GCA_016791085.1 Rhodocyclaceae bacterium
CCTGTCCATGCCCGAGCACTATGGCCACCTGTCGCCGGTGCTGCACGTGGTGCCGCTGCAACTATTGGCCTACCACGCGGCGCTCGTGAAAGGCACCGACGTGGACAAGCCGCGCAATCTGGCCAAGTCGGTTACGGTGGAATAAGGCTGGGCGCCACGGTGCCCGCGCGGACGCGAGAGGGGTGCAGGCGCGGCGCGGGGGCCGTGCTTGGCGTGCCTGAGGCGCCCGCATTTCCATGCCTGGCGTTACGGGTCTTATACATATCATTAAAAAATGTTCGAAATAGAGGCTGACGCAGCCCTGTGTGCGGCAACTTGCAGCCGCTGCGACGGGTACCGGCACGGACGCGCGGTGCGCGCCGCAGCCGGATCGGGTGGCGGCGCTTGCGCACGCTGGCGCTGTGGTGGCCTGAAGCTCGCGGCGGCAGCGCCGCAAGCTTGCGCGAGGTCGGCATGACTTTGCTGAGCCAAAGTTCCTACCGGACTTTCGATCCCTCTCCCTACGCGTTTCCGGCACCGAAAGTACCGGTGCTTGCGAAGCGGCTCGCGACGTCGCTGGCCTTGGCACCTAGCCGGAACTACGAGCCCATTACACACGGCACAGTGGCGGAGTTTTACAGCCGGGCACGCTACGCACTGCACGAGGCGCTGCGCCGCCTGGGTGTGGGGCCCGGAACGGCGGTGCTGGTGCCGGCCTACCACTGCCGCAACATGATAGACCCGGTGCTGTCGCTGGGTGGCGAGGTGCTGCTCTACCCCGTGACGGAAACGCTGGACCTGGATACCGCAAACGTCGACGCTGCACTCGCCGGCTGCCGGCTGCCCGTACGCGCGCTGCTCGCCACGCATTTTTTCGGATTTCCGCAGGAACTTGCCGCGATCAAAGCGTGGTGCGATGCGCGTGGAATTGCGTTGATCGAGGACTGCGCCCATGCCTATTTCAGACCGCGGTCGAATTCATTGCTTGGCCGCATCGGGCGATATGCAATTTCCAGTCCGTACAAATTCTGCCCGAGCTATGAAGGCGGCGTACTTATCGGCCTCGATGGCGAACGCTCACCCGCGCTGGGCGGACGCAGCCTGAAAGAAAGTTTGAGCATAGGTTTGAGCATCGTGCAGGAAAATTTCCGGCGTATCGCGGATATTCGGAGCCTGCCGGCCGTTCCGGAGAGCATTCCGACGCATGCGTCCGATTCCGGCGCGGAGCCGCCGGCCGCGATGTCCGCGTTCTACTTTTCGCGCTATGAAGGGCGTCGTGGCTTGCGACTTGCCGAATGGATTGCGGCGCTGTGCAATTCTGACCATATTGCACAGTGCCGCCGCGCCAACTATCTGCGCTGGCAGGCGGCAGTGCAGGGTTTCGCGCGCGGCAGGGCACTGTTCCCTGCGTTGCCGGACGGTGTCGTTCCGTATATGTTCCCGCTTTTGTTGAACCATCCCCTGCAGGATTTCTATTGCCTCAAGCGCGCCGGGGTGCCGATCATGCGTTGGGACAGCATCGCGGTGTCGGATTGCAAGGTTTCCATGGGATATCGGCTAAACCTGATCCAGCTGCCGTGCCATCAGGACTTGGGTGAGCGCGAACTCGAATGGATGATTGCTGCGGTGCGCAGGGTGCTGCAGGGGAATAAGGAAGTGCAATGAGCAAGGATGGATGGACTTCAGTGGCCTTGACCGATGGTCTGGGCGAACACGCTGCGGCCTGGGACGAGTGCAACCGGCACTATTTCGGCGGCCACATGCTGTTCGACAGCCGTTTCGTCGGCCGGCTCATGAAATATTTCGGCAGCGGTCGCGAACGCCTGCTGTTCCGCA
>JAEUNN010000772.1 GCA_016791085.1 Rhodocyclaceae bacterium
TTTTACGTGCCGGGACGTTTCGACGCGGAACTGGATGCGCTCACGGAAAACGCTGCTGACGAGGCGCTGCGCCAGCTCGAACGCCGGCGCGCGGCGCCCGACGAGGTGCCGCCCGCGGCGCCCGCCGATGCGCCGGCCGAGGCACGGCCGGCGACCGATGCTGCCGCACCGGCCGCCGCTGTCGCCAGCCAGGCCTGCGCCAACAGCGATCAGGCGCGGCAGTGGCTGCAGCGCCTCGATGGCGCCATCGCGCGGCGCGACGGCAACGCCCTACTGCGCCTTTTCGCGCGCGAATTCAAGGTACATGCCAGCGTGCGCGGTGCCGACGGCAGCATGACCGAGCTCGATTTCGACCGCGCTCAGTTCGTCGAAAGCAGCCTTGCCGCCATGCGCGATCTGAGCGACTACAAGGTGCGCCGGCCGTCGGTCGAAATCCAGCCGGTGCAGGAAGGCGCATGCCGGCGCCTGCAGGTGCGCTCCGTGGTCATAGAACAGGGCCGGCGCGGCGGCGAGCCTTACCGCTTCGAATCCGTCGAGCGCTATGTGCTGGAACGCCGCAGCGGCCGCTGGCTGGCGGTCGAGGCCGAAGTTACCCAGAAATGATGTCGCGCCGCGCGTGATGCGCCGCACCCTGCTGGCGTTTGCGCTGGCGCTGGCCGCAAGTTTGCCGGCCGCCGCGCAGAGCGACCGAAGCCAGGCCGGATTCGCCGACCGCGCGAGCGCGGAGGAATTCCGGCGCGTGCGCAACGCCATTACACCGGCGCTGGACCGCGGCGATTTCCTGCAGGCCGAACAGTACGCGCGGCGCATGGTCGAGCTGGCTGCGCAAGGCGGTGCGCGCCCGCAGGCCATCGCCGCCAACCGCTACGGCCAGGTATTGCGCCAGATCGGGCGCAGCAGCGCGGCGGAAAGTTTCCTGCGCCAGGCCGAACCTCTGCTGTCCGCCGAATTCGGCCCCAACAGTCCGGGCGCCATGCGAAATTTGCTGGCGCTGGGATCGGTACTGACCGAAATCGGCAAGCTGCAGGACGGCGACGCCGTGCTTGCCGAAGCCCTGCGCCGCCAGCTCACACGCGATTCCAACGAAGCCGATCTGGTCGCCGTCTACACCCGCCTGGCCAATAACCGGCGCCAGCAAGGCATGCGTGAAGAGCCGGAAAAGCTGTTGCGCGATGCCATCGCGCGCCTGCCCGAAGGCCGCGGCGCGGTCGCCGACAAACGTCTGGCCCAGGCGCACCTGGAACTTGCCCATTTGCTGGGTGATACCCACCAATATGCCGCGGCGGCGCAGGAGGCGCGTCAGGCGTGGCGCCTGTCCGCAAAACACCTGGGGCCGCGCCATCCGCTCAGCGCCTACGCGGCCGGCACGCTGGGAATGCAACTGGTGCTGCTCGGGCAGTACGACGAGGCCGAACGCCTGCTGCTGGACGCGCGTACCGTAATCGAAAATGCGCTGGGGCCGGGCAGCAGCCGGCTCACGCACATCGACCGTGGACTGGGCTACCTTTACCTGCGCACCGATCGCTGGCCGCAGGCCGAACTGCATTTGCAGCGCGCCATCGAGGCGGGGCGCGCGGCCGACACTTTGCCGGCGCTTGCCAAGGCGGCGCGCAGCTACGCACGCGCGCTGTGGCAGCGCGGCCGCCCGGACGACGCGCTGCGCCAGTACCTGCTTGCGCTGGACGCCATAGACCGCGGCTTCGCGCGCACCCAGGGCCTGCCCGAGGCGGCCCGCAATGCCTTCGTCGCCCAGTACGCCCACTATTACCGCGAAACCGTGCAGCTGTTGATTCAAATGCACAACCGCCAGCCGCAGGCCGGGTACGACCGCCAGGCGCTGGAAGTCGTGTCGCGCACGCAAAGCCGCATTTTTTCGGAACTGCTGCGGCGCGCCGACGTGACGCGCTATGGCGGCGACCCGGCATTCGTGGCGCTGCGCGGGCAGCAGCAAACCCTGCAGCAGGCACTTGAACAATTGCGCCGGCGCCGCGCGGAAGCTGGCGTCCATGAGCGCGCCGAACTGTCCGACGAAAATGCCGAAGCGCCGGAAGAGGCCGATGCCCGGCCCGCAGCCCGTGCCGGCGCTGGCTTGCGGGCGCTGGCCGACGTTTACCGCGACAGCCAGCGGCAGCTGGCCGGCATCGAGGCGCACTTGCGCCGCGACTATCCGCGCTACATGGAATTGACCCAGCCTGCGCCGGTCGGCGTGGACCTGCTGCAAGCGCGGCTATTGCGCCCGGGCGAAACCCTGCTGTGCTACGCCTTGTTGCCGCAGGCGCTGCTGCTGTTCGAAATTCGCCACGACAGTTTCCGCCTGCACGTCACGCCGCTGGAAAAGGGCGCAATCGGCAAACTGGTCGGGCGCGTGCGCGGCGCCCTGGACGCCACGGCCGGCAATGTCGAAGCCGTGTCGAATCTGGCACCGGCCGACCTGGCGCGCCTGTACGACCTGCTGCTGGGTCCGGTGCGCCAGGCACTGATCCCCGGCAGCCGCGTGCTGGTGGTGGGCGACGGACCGCTCTACACGCTGCCGTTCGAAATGCTGGTGGCCGACTGGAACGCCGCCGCGGCGGCCGATTTTGCCGCCGCACGCCGCCAGGGCACAGCCTTGCATGCCGAATACGGCAAACTGCATTATGCCGGCGCCGATAACAGCTTTGCCTACTGGCCCAGCCTCGCCGCGCTGGCGTCGGCGCGCCAGTTTCCCAAGCCGCCGCCGGCCTGGAGTCGCCAGTTCGTATCGTTTGCCGATCCGGCCTTCGCGGCCGCAGCCCCCGCCACTCCGGCTGCCGGCGCCGCCATGGCACCCGTATTGCGCAGCCTGCGCGCCAGCAGCATCGCGAAAATTCCGGGCCTGCCGGAAGCCGCCGACGAGGCGCGCGCGATTGCCGCGATTCTGGGCAAGGACAGCGACCTGTACCTGCGCGAGCGCGCGCAGGAATATACGGTCAAGCACCTGGATCTGAGCGCGACGCGCTTCGTGCACTTCGCCACCCATGGACTTTTGTCCGGCGACTATCTGCAATTGGCGGACGACGGCGCGGCGCCCGACCTGGCCGCCGATGACGCCTCCGACGCCGATGCCGACAGCGGCACCGCGGCACACGACGGCCAGCCCGCCCTGCTCATGGCTTTGGCCGGCGATCTGCACGGCGAGGACGGTTTGCTCACCATGGGTGAAGTCATATCGGCCGTCGATCTGAATGCCGAACTGGTCGCGCTATCCGCCTGCAACACCGCCGGCGAGGCGCGCGTGGGCATCAATGGCGAGGGCTTCGCGGGCATGACGCGGGCGTTCATGTACGCCGGCGCGCGCGGTCTGCTGGTGACGCACTGGAGCGTGGAAAGCCTGTCCGCGCAATTCGTCATGACCGATACGTTCCGCCGCCTGCATGACGGCGCACAGGCCCAGGACGCGCTCGCCGCGGCGCGCAAAAATTTGCGAGCCACCGAATTCAGCGCGGGCGGCCGCAAACTTTCGCGCGCCCATCCGTATTTCTGGGCGCCTTTCGTGTTCGTCGGAGATTGAGCGCGGCCGCGGCATGCTGCCGGATGGTCGCGGCATGGCTCGCCAACGCACGGCCGCATGGTTCAGAATGCCGGCTCCTCACCCCTGGAGCGAACTCATGAAACTGTATTTCCATCCGGTATCCACGACCTGCCGGCCCATCATGCTGTTTGCCGCGGAACACGGCCTGGCGCTCGACTACCAGCTCGTGGATCTGTTCACCGGCGCGCACCTCAAGCCCGACTACGCGGCCGTCAATCCGTGCTGCCAGGTGCCCCTGCTCGAAGACGGGGAGTTCCGCCTGAGCGAAAGTTCCGCCATCCTCAAATATCTGGCCGAGTTGAACGCATCGCCGGCCTATCCGGCCGATCTGCGCGTGCGCGCGCGCATCAATGAAGCCATGGATTGGTTCAATACCGGGTTTTATCGCGATCTGGGCTACGGCCTGATTTATGCGCAGGTGCTGCCGCACTTCAAGTACGAAGATGCGGCGGTGCAGGCGGCCGTGCTGGCGCGTGCAGGCGAGCGCTCGCGACGCTGGCTGGGCGTGCTGGACC
>JAEUNN010000779.1 GCA_016791085.1 Rhodocyclaceae bacterium
AGGCTGAACGCCAGCGTTTTGAGGATGATGACGGGGGTCATGCGGAAGCCGAAAGCCAGTTCGGAAAAGGACTGGAAATTCATGGTGGACACGGTATAGGTCTGCAGCAGGCTGGCCAGCGCCAGCCCCACCGCGGCCCCCAGCAGCGACAACAGCAGCGACTCCAGCAAAAACGCCAGCAGCACGCCGCTGGCGCGGAAGCCCAGCGCGCGCAGCGTGCCGATTTCCCCCACGCGCGCGGCCACCGCGGCATACATGGTGATCATCGCGCCTATGATGGCGCCTATCGAAAAAATGATGGATAGCGACAGCCCCAGCACCGTCAGGAAGGTGGACATGGCGTCCGACTGGTCGGCATAGAACACCGGCTCGCGCTTGGCTTCGACGGTCAGGCGCGGATCGGCTTCGATGCGCGCACGAAATTCCTCGAAGGCGCCGGGATCGTTGAGCTTCACGACCAGCGCGGAAAACGCGTTGCGCCGGAACGCCTGCATGAACTGTTCGGCATCGCCCCACACTTCGGAATCGAAGCCGCTGCCGCCGGCATCGAACAGCCCCACCACGCGCCAGCGCCGGCCGCCGAAACTGAGCGTCTGGCCCAGATCGGCCCCCTCGAAGCGGCGCCGGATGTTGCGCGCCACGATAATTTCGTCCGAGCCGGGACGGAATTCGCGTCCTTCCGTAATGTGCACCTGGGGCCGCAGTGCCAGCCCGGCCGCGCCCACGCCGCGCACCACCACATTGGCGATGGAATCCGGCGCGCCGCGCCGCGCCAGACCTATCAATACCACCACCTCGCGCGAAGCCAGCACGGTGCCGCCGGCGCCCTGCGCGACCTGGGGCTGGGATTCGATGATGCCGATCTGCGCGCGCTCGACGCCGCTCTGGATTTCCGTGCCGGAGCCGCGCCGTATCATGACCACGTTGTCGGGCGCGCCGGTCGCGACCAGGGTGTCCTTGAGCCCCTGGTCCAGCATGAGCACGGCCGCGAACACGAACACCACCAGCGCCATGCCGCCCGCGGTAAGCAGCGTGGTCAGGCGGCGCGTCCACAGGTTGCGCAGCGAATAGGCAAGCGGAATCGCTCTCATGCCACGGCCCGCAACCCGGCCACGATATTCACGCGCGCCGCGCGCCAGGCCGGAATCAGCGCGGCCAGCAGCCCGACCGCCAGTGCCGCCGCCAGTTGCAGCAACGAGGTTTGCGGCGACACCACGAAATGCGGAATGAACTTGCTCACCGCCTGACCGAACAGGGCCGCCACCGGATAGGTGAGCCCCAGCGCGAGCAGGCCGCCCAGCAAGGCCAGCAACAGCGATTCGGCGAATATGAGCGTGGCCAGAAACGGCGGTGCGAAGCCCAGCGCGCGCAAGGTGGCGTATTCGGCGCGCCGCTCGCGCGCGGTCATGGCCATGGTATTGGCCATGACCGCCAGGATGATAAGTATCACCAGGTAGGACACCGCGCGTATCGCCGCCACCAGCGCCTCGCTCATGGACACGAAGCCGAGCTGGAAGGCCTTTTCGGTTTCGCTGCGCGTTTCGGCAGGGGAATTGGCGAATTGCGCGTCTATCGCGGCGGCGATGCGCGCGATGTCGTCGGCGTCCTCGACTTCGCTCACGTACAGCCCGACCAGGCTGGCGCGGCGCGCGCCCTGGCGCTGGCGCACGACTTCGTCGAGATACTGCCAGTGGAAAAAAAATTGCGACTCGTCGGTGGATTCGCGCCCGCCGGTGTAGATGCCGCGCAGCACGAAATCCCAATCGCCGGGGAAAATCGTGCCCTTCAGCGTGATGTTGTCGCCCACCTTGAGGCCGTAATTTTCCGCGGTCTTGCGGCCCACGATGGCGCCCTTGCGATCGCGCAGGAAAGCGTCGCGCTCGGCGTCGCTGAGGCGGAATTCCGGATAGATCTGCAGGAAGGTGCGCGCATCGACGGCAAACTGCGGGAAAAAGTTTTTCGGCTCCTTGTAGATGCCGCCGAACCAGTTCTCGTAGGTGGTGGCGCGCACGCCCTCTATGGCGCGTATTTTGCCAAGGTAATTGAGCGGCAGCGGAAATACCAGCGACACCGAATGGCGCGTCACGAGGCGCTTGTCCGAGGACGCATTGACGCCCTGATACCAGGCGTCCACCACGGTCAGCAACAAGCCGAACGCCAGCAGCGCCACCACCAGCCCGACCAGCGTGAGCGCGCTGCGCAGCTTGTGCCGCCATGCATTGCGCCACACCATGGCGAGGAAAAACATGGACTTAGCCGGCTCTGCCGGGTACGGCCGCGGCGTTCTGGTCGCGCGACCACAGCACGCCCTTTTCCAGCCGCATGATGGTGTGCGCGTGGTCGGCGGCGCGCTGGTCGTGCGTCACCATGATGATGGTTTTGCCCAGTTCGCGGTTGAGCCGCTGCAGCATGCCCAGCACTTCGGTGGCGGAATCGCGGTCCAGGTCGCCGGTCGGCTCGTCGGCCACGATGAGCGGCGGATCGGTAATCAGCGCGCGCGCGATCGCCACACGCTGCTGCTGCCCACCCGACAGTTCGTTGGGGAAATGCGTCATGCGGTCGGCCAGCCCGACCAGCGCCAGCGCGTGCTCGACGTGGGCACGCCGCTCGCGCCGCGGCAGGTCGGTCAGAAGCAGCGGCAACTGCACGTTTTCGAACGCGGTCAGCACCGGCATGAGGTTGTAGAACTGGAAAATGAACCCCACGTGGCTGGCGCGCCAGTCGGCCAGCAGGCGTTCGGGCAACTTGCCCAGATTTTCGCCGGCCACGATGACCGCGCCGGAATCGGCGCGGTCCAGGCCCGCGATCAAATTCAGCAGCGTGCTTTTGCCCGAGCCGGAAGGCCCCATGAGCGCCAGAAATTCGCCTTCGGCGATATCGAAACTGAGCCCGGCCAGCACCGGCACGCGCTGCGCGCCGCGCCGGTAGGCCTTATGCACATCGACCAGGCGCACCGCCGGGGCACTCATTTTTTCGCCGCCGTCACCGCCTGGCCGTCGCGCAAGCCGGCATCGGCGCGCATGACCACCTTGTCGCCGGGTTTGAGGCCGCCGGCATCGCCGCCCAGTTCGACCAGTTCGTTGATGCGCGCGCCGGGCGTAACACGCACATAGCGCAGTTTGCCGTTTTCGACGGCGAACAGGCCGGTCGCGCCGTCGCGCTCGACCAGCGCCTCGGCATGCACGACCACGCGCGCGCGCGCCTCGTCCGGGCTGGCCGGGCGCGACAGGAAAGCCACTTTGACGCTCATGTCGGGCAGCACGCGCGGATCGCGATCGATAAATTTCACCTTGGTGAGCACCGAAGCTTTGGCGCGATCGACGGTAGGCACGATGCGGCTCACCTCGCCGCGCAGGCGCAGGTCGGGAAAAGCGTCGAACTGGATTTCGCAGGGCGTGGCGGCGCTGATTTTGGCGAGGCTGGATTCCGATACGTCGGCTTCCACCTCCAGCGTGGCCATGTCGGCCATGGTGACCACCGCGCCCTTGGTGTCGGCGGCCGCCGAAAACGGCGTGATGTTGTCGCCCACGTTGGCGTTGCGGGTGAGCACCGTGCCGTCGAAAGGCGCGCGGATATTGGTCTGTTCCAGCGCCACGCGGGCCACCGCGTAATTTGCCGCGGCCGCCGCGGCGGCGGCTTCGGCGCTCGCCACGCCGGCCCTGGCGCGCTGGTAGCGCGCGGAAGCGCTATCCACCTGCGCCTGGGCGATGAATTTTTTCTGCGCCAGTTCCTGCGCGCGCTGCCAGGCCGCGCTGGCGTCGGCAAGTTCCGCCCGCGCCTGCGCGATGGCGGCCCGCGCCACGCCCACGTTGGCGCGCGCCTGTTCGGCCTGGGCACTCACGTCGCGCGACTCCAGCCGCGCGATCACCTCGCCCTGCTGCACCTTGCTGCCTTCCTGCACGCCCAGCCATTCCAGCCTGCCGGTGGCTTTCGAAGCCACCGAGGCCTTGCGGTTGGCCACCACATAGCCGGTCGCGTTGAGCACCGCCAGCGCCTGATACGGATAGGCCGTGGATACCGAGGTGGTTTCCACGCTGGCCGGCGCAGTGCGCTGATGCCACCACAGGCCCGCCGCGACCAGCACGCCGGCCGCCGGCAGCCACATCCAGCGCAGCAGGGGCGGGCGCCGCCGTCTGACGGCGGCGCGGTCGATCTTGAGTTGATCGAGCGTATCAGCCATGAGCCGGGGCGCCACGGTGCCGGGTCAGGATATGCCTGTGCGGCGTGCAGGCGCCGCCCGGCCGCCGCACGCCGGCCCGGTGGTGGTCAGCCGGCTTCACACCGTCAGCTCGCGCGCGGCAATGCGGTAGGCGAACTTGTCGGGCACCAGCCCTTCGCGCAATCCGCGCGCGTCGCTGGCATTCGGGTACATGAGGAAATTCACGCGCGGGCCGGCATCCGGCGCAAGCATGAAATCGCGCGCGCTATTGAAGGCGACCCAGTTCATTTCCCAATAGCCGAACAACTTCCGGCGCAGCGCGGCCACGCGCGCATCGGTGAGCGGCAGGTTTTCTTCCAGCACGGCCTTGCGCACGTCGGCCGGATCGGCCGGCACCCAGCCGCGCCCGGCCACGAAAAATTCCGCCCGGCAGTGCTGCGCGCGGCTGATGTCGCCGGATTTGCCCAGGCTTTTGAATTG
>JAEUNN010000788.1 GCA_016791085.1 Rhodocyclaceae bacterium
CACCGGTCCCGGAGAGCGCGCAATGACCAAAGTGGCACTGATAGAAGACGACCATCCGACCAGCAATCAGCTGGCCGGATGGATACACGCGGCACGCCCCGAGGTGCGCATAGAACAGTGGTTCAACCGCGACGACGCGGAAGCCGCGCTGGCACGCGAAAACTATGACGTGGTGGTGCTGGATATAGAACTGGGACGCGAGCGCAATGCCGGCGTGGCCATCATCAACGCCATCAACAAGCTCAATCAGGGCACGCCGGTGCTGGTGGTATCGGCCATGCCGGCGGCCATTTACCGCGGCATCATGAAAGCGCTGGACGCCTGGGACTACCTGCAGAAAACCACCTTCAGCGAAGCCGATTTCATCGACACCTTCCTGGAAATACTGCGCGCCGCGCGCCAGCGTCAGTCCGCGCGCGCGGAGCCCGCCGGCAGCGACGAACTGCTGCTCGACCCGCTCTGGCAGCGCACGCCGACCTGGCGCGGCGAGCGCATCAATCTGCCGCTCACGGCGCAGCGCATTCTGGCGGCGCTATACCAGAAACAGGGTGAAGTCGTATCTTACGAACAACTATTCGAAGTCGTAAAAAGCGGCCGCAACCGCGATAACGTGCGCAAGCACGTGAGCAGCATACGCGACGCTTTCCGCGACATGGATCCGCAATTCGACGCCATAGAAAACGTGCCCATGCGCGGCTTCCGCTGGGTCGGCAAGGGCACGCGGGCGAAATAAACGAGCATGAAATTTCCCGCCTTCGAACTGCCCGCGCTGGCCGTGCCGCGCCTGCCGCTGGCGGCGTTCCGCGGCCGCCTGATATTCCGCGGCGCGTTCTGCCTGCTGGCGCTCGCCACGCTGGCGCTGGCGGCGGTGCTGCTGCAGGAAGAAAAGCAGCGCAGCCTGCAGACCTATAGCCTTAGTTTTGCCAAAACCCGCTCCGAACTGCTGGCCAAATTGCGCCATCCGGCCGGCCAGCTGGCGCTGCTGAACCCGTCCGCCGGAGCGCCCGGCGCGCTGCGCCCGCTGCTCCTGCCATATGGCGCCATCGATTTCGACGATCAGTACAAGGCGCAACAAGCCGTGGAACTGGCCGGCTGTTCCGTGCGCTATGCCGACGGCGGGGCGCTGTGCGCGGCCATAGGCAACAATCCTTACGCGGGCGGATTCATCTATCTGGTGGGCAGTTTCGTGAGCGCGCCGCTCACCGGGCGCCTACCCGGCCAGATCGAACTGGAAGGCGTACACCGCGTGCAGGTCGAACTTGCCATGCGCGGCGAAACCTTGCGCTGGATCGCGCCATATGAAGCGCTGCCGGAACGCGGCGCGGGCTCGCGCGGACGCCTGACCGGCTTTGTCGACGCCGGCACCGGTCTCGCCGCCGACGCGCGCCCGGTGCGCGATTTCCGCGGCTGGGTGTGGAGCGCAGAATGCGCGGATGCCGACGATCACGAAGGCGACTGCGCGCGGCGCATGCACTTTTCCATCCGCCTGCCGGTCGAGGCCTTCCGCGCCGCGCTGTTCCAGAAGCCGCGTCCGCCCTGGCCGCCGCCCGATCTGGAGCACATGCGCGTGCGCGTGCGCATCCATGCGCCGGGCGTGGACGAGCCCATATTCGACAGCGACGCGCCCGGCGCCACGCCGCCGCCGGGGCTCGCCGACCTCGCGCGCGACCTGTTGCCGGGTGAACAAGTCGCCATACGCAAGGCCGGGCGCGACGG
>JAEUNN010000793.1 GCA_016791085.1 Rhodocyclaceae bacterium
TCCGGCGCCACGCTCGAATACAGCAGCGATGGCACGAACTGGAGTACCAGCGCGCCCAGTGTCGCCGAGGGGTCGAACACGGTCTATGTGCGTCAGACCGACGCGGCCGGCAACGTGAGCGCAAGTTCGGCGGCCTATACCTACACGCTGGATACCGTCGTGGCACCGCCGGCCTTCGCGCTGGCCGCCGACACCGGGTCCAACGCCACGGACGGCGTGACCTCCAACGGCACAGTCAATGTCACGCTGGCATCTGACGTGGCGAGCTGGGAATACAGCACCGATGGCGGCGACACCTGGACCAGCGGCACCGGCACCAGCTTCACGCTGCCCGAGGGCACGTACGCGACCGGCAGCGTGCTCGTACGTCAGACTGACACGGCCGGCAACACCAGCGTGCCGGCCGGCAATGCCGCGGCCATCGCGATCGACACCACGCCGCCGCCCGCCCCCAGTGTGGACGCGCAATCCAGCAGCAGCGCCACACCGCAACTGAGCGGCAATGCCACGGTCGGTGCCGGCGACAGCTTTACGGTCACCGTCGATGGCCACACCTATCAGCTCGGCGACGGCCACCTGAGCCTTTCCGGCTCGCGCTGGACCTTGCTGATCCCTCCCGCCCATGCCCTCGCCGATGGTCCGCACGAAGTCGTCGCGACCGTTGCCGATGCGGCCGGTAATTCCGCCAGCGACAGCAGTCACGACGAATTGCTGATCGACACGTCGGTGCCGCAAGCGCCCACCGTGGACGACCTGACCTCGACGTCCACGACGCCCACGCTGGGCGGAACGGTAAACCTGCGCGCCGGCGACAGTTTCAGCGTGACGGTGGATGGCGTAACTTACGTACCGGGCGATGGCCATCTGACGCTGGCCGGCACCACCTGGCAGCTTGCGATCCCGCCCGAACATGCGCTTGCCACCGGCACCACCTATGCCGTCAGTGCCCGCGTCACCGGCAGTTTGGGCCAGCACCGCGACGCGAGCGGAAACGTGACCATACTGGCCACGCAAGTCCAGCCGCCGGCGCCGCCGCAACCCGAAGCACCGCCCCCGCCGCCGCCGCCGGCTCAAGGCGCCGCGGAGCCCGCGCCGCAACCGCCCGCGCCGCCGCCGGCGCCGCTGGTGCCGCCGGAAGTGGTCAATCCGGGCCCGCCGGCCAACCCGCTGCTGGGCACGGAACCTTTGCCGGCACTGCCGGACGCGGGCCCGCCGCCGCCCGCCACAGGTACGCTGCTGGTGAGCGTTCCGGGTGCCGGCACGGACGATCCGCGCCTGCTGGTGGTAACCGAGCCGCCCGCGCGCCAGATTGAAATCGGCACGGAATCGAGTTTCCAGGTGCCGTCCGGGGTGTTCCGCAATACTGACCCGGCTGCGCGCACGCAAGTCAGCGCCACGCTCGCCGACGGCAGCCCCCTGCCGCCCTGGCTGCAGTTCGACGGCTCCACGGGCCGCTTCACCGGCACGCCGCCGGCCGGCAGCCCGCCTGCGCTGGACGTGAAACTGACCGCCCGCGACGACCGCGGCAACACCGCCTCGACCCAGTTCGCCGT
>JAEUNN010000808.1 GCA_016791085.1 Rhodocyclaceae bacterium
CAGATCCAACCGGCCGGGCGCACTGGCGGCGTCATTGCCGGCCTCCACGTCATCGCGCACGGCGCGTTCCAGTCGTTCCAGATAGCCGCGCAGCGCGGCGATCATCGTTGCATCGCCGGGCGCACCGTGCCCCGGCAGCACGCGCCGCGGCGCAAGCTGCGCGAGTTCATCGAGTGCGGCCATCCAGGCGTTCAGGTCGGCATCGCGCATTTCCGGCACGCGCGCGTGATTGACCAGCCCCCCCGCCACCAGCAGGCCGCGCGCGCTGTCGTACAGGGCCATGTTGCCCGGCAAATGGCCGTCCTCGAAGCGCAATACGCGCCAGGCGCTACCGGCCAGATCAACCCGATCCCGGGCGGCGTCCAGCGTTTGGTCGGGCAGAACGATGCGCGTACCCGAAATTTCCGCCCGCCCGACGGCCGCGCCCAGACTGCGCCGGCACTGCGGGCAGTAGCGGCGCATGCGCGCAGCCGTAATGTCGCTGGATACGAAGCGCACGCCGGGCGCCAGAAAAACCGAAGCAGCCAGCACGTTTTCCGGATGCGCATGGCTCGCCACGACGGCCACCACCGGGCGGCCGATCTGGCGCCGTATCAGTTCGCGCAGGCGCAGCCCGTCCTTGCGCGTCGGGCCCGGATCGACCACCACCAGCCCGGCCGGCCCGGCCAGAACCACGCTATTGGCAACGCGGCCACAATTTGCCTTGAGTGGTACGGCATTTTCCCCCGGCACGAACCACACGCCCGCTTCCAGAGCTTCCAGCGCCAAGGGGGGGCAAGCCTGCGCGGTACCGAAGCATGCAAGGCTCAACAGCACCAGCCAGTTCCTGGCCACCGCGAAAATTCCGCTGCAGGCGCGGCCGCGCGGGCACAGGCCGGGGCGGCGCGGCAGCGGCTTTGCGCCGCTCTCCGGCCGTCTGCGCGAGCGCATCGCACCGTCACGGCCGGGCGCGGTTCGGGGCAACATCGCGGGCATGTTCGATGCGGAATTCATGAGTGGCATATGGCAACGCGCGCCGCGATAATACATGCGGCCCGGCCAGCCTGGCGGCGTGGCGGAAACGGCCCGGTCCGCCGCGGGCAACACGCAAAAACCCGGCGCCGGAGGGGCCGCGCGCGCACACCGTCCAGTACAATCCGGGACTGCAGGCGAGCATGCACACAAATCGAAAATCGCCGGCGGCGCAGGCCGCGAGCCCCGATTCCGTTTGTAGCCTTTTAATCATGCGACTCGTGCTGAAACTGCTGTTGCTGTTTCCCTGTATTGCCTGCGCGCAGACGGCGCTGCTCGAACGCATACAGACCGCGCGCCTGCTCAAAGTCTGCATCTGGCCCGAGTATTACGGAATTTCATTCCGCAACCCGCGCACCAACCAGTTGGCCGGCATAGACATAGACATGGCGGGCGAACTGGCCAAAAGCCTCAACGCCAAGCTCGAATTCGTCGATAGTTCGTTCGCCCGCCTGATCGAGGACGTGAGCGGCGGACGCTGCGACATCGCCATGTTTGCCATCGGTGTTACGCCAAAGCGGGCGCAATTCCTGCGTTTCACGCGCCCCTATCTGGAAAGCGACATTTACGCGATCACGTCGCGCGGCAACCGGCGCATCAAGTCCTGGGGGGACATAGACCAGCCCGGCGTGGTGGTCGCGGTTGCCGAAGGCACACTCCACGAAGGCGTCATGCGCGACAAACTTGCGCACGCCACACTGCGCGTCATGACCACCTCCTATGCGCGCGAACTGGAAGTCGAGTCCGGCCGCGCCGACGTATTCATGACGGATTTTCCGTACAGCCGCCGCATGCTCGAAACCACGGACTGGGCTCGCCTGGTAAGCCCGCCCGGCGTGTATCACCTGACGCCCTACGCCTACGCGATCAAGCCCGGCGACGATAACTGGTTCGATCACGTCGAGCGCTTCCTGGTCGAGGTCAAGCGTGACGGACGCCTGCTCGCAAGCGCGAAGAGGCACAAGCTCGAACGCATACTGGTCGCGGATTAAGCGCGATGTTCCACCTGCACAAACCCAAGCCAAGCACGGTGCTGGTCGCACTGTGGCTGCTATTTACCTTGGGTACGCTGGTCACCACCGGGATCACCATGTGGCGCCTCAAATCCGAGGTGATCGAACATCAGTTGAATCAGGCCGCGACCCAGGTGCAGGGATTTGACGACGCACTGGTACAGGCACTTACCCTGATCGATCTGGGCGGCCACGACCTGGACGACGATATCGAACGCAGCGATGTCGAGCGCCTCACCGCCAGGCTGAGCGAAGTTCTGCAACATGCGCCCTTCCTGCGCTCGCTGTCGCTGGCCACGCCGGAAGGCCGCATATTTGCCAGTTCCAACGCGGCAAACCTGAACCGCACGCTGGACCTGCAAAGTTTTCAGCCCGAAAGCCCCGTGTCCGGCGCCACACTGCGCATCGGTGCGCCCTGGGAAGGCCGCGATTTCGCGGATGGGCGCGCGACCGCTCCGGAACAGCCGGCAGCCGCCGACAAGGCCGGATTCGTACCGGTCGTGCGCAGCGTGTACTCGCGCCCTTCGCCGGTACTGCTGGTCGCCGCGTTGA
>JAEUNN010000834.1 GCA_016791085.1 Rhodocyclaceae bacterium
AAATCCAGAAACTGGCCGATCACGCGATCCATTTCTTCTATGTCGGCGCGCATCGAGTCGGCCGTGAATTCATCGGCGCCGGACATTTCTATGCCCAGCGTGAGGCGCGTGAGCGGAGTGCGCAAATCGTGCGATACGCCGGCCAGGATGAGCGCGCGATCGGCGTCCAGTTGCGCCAGATCGTGCGACATCTGGTTGAACGCGCGCGTCAGTTCCATCAATTCGCTGGGGCCGTGTTCGGTCACCACCTGCGGGCGCGCGCCACGCCCGATCTGGCGCGCCGCGGCAGCCAGTTCCTGCAGCGGGTGCGCGACGCGCCACACCAGCAGATAAGCGCCGCCCAGAGCGAACAGCAGCGCCGCCGCGGCCCAGCCCAGCCATTCCAGCGCGGCCGCCGGTTCCAGGCGTTCGCGCCGCAATTGCAGCCAGTATTCGTCGGGCTCGGCGTCCTCTTCGTTGTCGCCGACCAGAAAGCTCACGTAAAAACCCGGCACGCCTTCGCGCGACCCGGCTACCCGGGTGAGCGGTCCGAGCAGCCGCTTGAGTTCGCTCTCTATGAGCCGGTAAGTCGGCGTGGCTGGCAGGGCCGAGGTGGCTTCGCCGTTTTCCACCGGGTAGATGCGTATCGCCTCGCGATCCGCCATGTCGCGCAGCAATTCGTAGCGCCGCTGCGCGTCGGACGCCAGCAGCGCGGCGCGCGTGAGGTTCACGATGCTGGCGACCACCTGTGCGGTTTCGCGCGCGCGCGGTTCGCGTTCGAACCAGGCGTAAATGCCGGACCAGGCCAGCACCGACATCAGCATGAGCGCCGCCAGCACCAGGAAAGTGCGCCACAACAGGCTGTGCGGCACGAAGGCGGGCAGCTTCACGAGGGCAGCCGGCCAGGCACCGGGCCGGCCGGCAGGGGCGCGCGCGGCACGGCAGGCGGGGTCAGGCTTTGCGGGCCGGATCGCCGTCCGGAACGAATACGTAGCCGAAACCCCACACGGTCTGCAGATAGCGCGGCTTGGACGGGTCGTCCTCCACCAGTTTGCGCAGGCGCGAAATCTGCACGTCTATGGCGCGGTCGAACACCTCGTATTCGCGGCCGCGCGCAAGTTCCATGAGCTTGTCGCGCGA
>JAEUNN010000864.1 GCA_016791085.1 Rhodocyclaceae bacterium
GCGGCATCGCCAGAACGTCGCGCACTGTTACCACAACGGCGGAATATGGCCCTTCGTGGGGGGCTTCTGGGTGCTGGCCCTGCTGGCTGCCGGCCGCCGCGCGCAGGCCGAAACGGTGCTGGAAAGCCTCGCGCGCGCCAATGCCGTGGGCGGCTGGCAGTTCAACGAGTGGTTTCACGGCCGCAGCGGCACGGCGGAAGGTATGCCGCGCCAGAGCTGGAATGCCGCCATGTTCCTGCTGGCGCGGCGGGGACTCGCGACGCCGGTGTTCGGGCACGGCATAGGCAACGCGTATCGAGTTGGTTGCGGAGCGGGTCTGGACGGCGCCCAAGCCGGCGCGTGAACGGAGGCGGCGGGCTGTACTTTCTGGCTTGCGCGCGCTGCAAGCCGCCGGGCGTGGAATATCCCGTCCGGCGGCTGGGTATTGCACCCGCTGCAGCTTTGGAACAGCGATGGCTATGCCACCCCCGTTCGCCCTGAGCTTGTCGAAGGGCGCCTGAAAGCCGCCGAGGGTCGAATATCCTGCGTGTAGCTCCCGAGCGGGAGGGGGCTTGCAACTCCGTCCCGAACATTTCGACCATGCGACAAATACAGGCAAGCGACTTGCCCGATCGCTGCAAATGTTGCGGACGGGGCAACATGCCGCGTCCGGCGGTAGTCACCTCAAGCTACGCGGGCTATGGGCTACGGCGCTTGCGGCCAGCGCGGCGGCCGCACATTCCTTGCGGGCGCTTCATTTTTTCCCGTACAGGGGTTGTAGCCCAAGTTGCTTGATGCGCTTCTTTATCGGCCGGTAGGTGTTGCTGCCCAGATGCACGATGAATGCCGAGACGGGAAATTCCAGGTTTGCCAGCCTCTGTATGACGCCCGGCGCCTTGTTGCCGAACGTAAAGGCCTTCGTTTCGAACGCCAGCACATAGTCGTGGCGGCTCGGGTCGGCTTTGAACACGCGGCGCAGCAGGTAGGCACAGCGCAAGTACTTGCTTTCGGTCTGCACCAGGGCGCGAATCGCGTGTTCCGTCGTGGCGTCCAGATCGTGCGTTTCCAGCCTGGCGTCGCGGGGCAGACTTTGTTGCTCGACGCTCAATTCCTGTTCCAGCCGCGAACGTTCCAGCCAGCGCGCGCGGTAATGTTCAGCCTTCTCGGGGTCGCGATCGAGCCAGTAGCGCCAGGCCGCCTCACAGGCCGGCAGGGTCGCGTAGGCATCCTGCCGCATGACCTGCTCCAGATCGGCAATGCCGTCCGCATCGCCCTTGTCGAGGCGCAGTATGCCGCGCCGGTATAACGCGGGCAGGTGCTGCGGCATTTGTTCCAGCAGTTCTTCGACAAGCGGCAACAGGTCGTGATCCGGCTCGACCTCGCCGACCAGATTGATGTATTCCCAGCGCAGGTCGGCGCTATTCCGGTCTTGCGCGCGCAATTCGGCAAGCCGCTCGCGCTGTGCGGCAACCTGGGCATGACGCTGATGCCAGCGCTCCGCCGTACGCTCGCGCCAGGCGCGGTCGAATTCCGCGCGTATGGACGCGAGCGAAGCGCCCAGCCAGATTTCGGCGGCACTTGCGGCTGGCGTGCCCAGGCTGCCGGCGGCCGTCGCATCCGCGCTCATACCCATGGCGCGCAGGCGATCGCGCAGGCAGGGATGGGTGTCCAGGTGGTCCGTTTCGCGCCGCGCCGCGGCTTCCAGGTAACGCAGTCGCGTCGCGTCGTCCAGCCGTTCGCGCAGCGTGTCGCTCCAGTAACCGTAGCGGCTTTCCAGGGGCTCGGGCACATTGCCGGCCAGACGGTCTATGGCCGGCCAATACACTTCGCTTTCGAGTTGCGCGGCAAGGTTTACGCGCATGAGCGCGTTGGCCGCGTTGCGCGGGCCGACCAGTTCGACTGCCGCACGATCGGCGAAATACTCGTTCCGGCGCGCCAGCACGAAAGTGTAGGCGTTGAAATACGGGGCATACCAGCGGAACAGCCGGGCGATCAGGCGCGAGCCCCAGTCGTTCCATTGCGCGGAAATTTCCTGCATCCTGCCCCAGGCGGAGCGCATGCGGTAAATGAAACCGCCCACGCGGCTGTGGTGGCCGGACAAATGCCCGTATTCGTGCGCGACCACCGACAAGGCTTCGTCCTCGCTCAGGGTTTGCAGCAACGGCAGGCCCAGGACGAGGTAATTGGATTCCCAGCCGAACAGGCCGAAGCGCGGATGCTGCACGATGGCCGCATTGAGGTCCTCGGTCAACAACACGTGATGGATGCGCGGACCGTGCATGCGCCGGCGCAATTCGCCGATCTGCGCATGGAGCGCGGGCGCCTCGCGCGCGGTTAGCGGGCGGCCTTCCGGCGCCGGGAAGCGGCTAAACAGCATTTTGACCGACGCCCGTATCATGACCCAGCCCGGCAGAACGAGCAGCACCAGCAGCTTGCCCAGTTTTGCCAGCACGATCAGCGCCTTGCCCCCGGTCACGAAAACCGCGACGACCAGTCCGGTCAGCAGCAGTGCCGGCACCAGCGCGAACAGGATGGCCAGCGCCAGCACGCCAAAGCCGAGCAGGGTAACGCCCAGGGCATTGGTCAGGTAGGCGCGCGGATCGCGCTCTGCATCCGCCTCGAGTCGCGTAATGAGGGATTTGAATGCTTGATCGTCCATGTAAGCGTCCTGTGGCGTCGCGGCAGCGGCCATGCGGGCAGCATGGCGGGAAGCGCCGCCCGGACCCCGGCTGATCGGGGAGTTCGGATTATCCTGCAACAGGTATAAGCACGCCAAGGGGCGGCGTGCACAATGCCACGGCCATCGACACGGGCGCGGACGCGGGCGTTAAAGTTGGACTGAATGCGCGTAAACGAGCCCGGTCCGGGGCAACGCGCGGCGCGCGTTTAATCGCTTGATCCGGGGTGGGTATCCGCCGGCACGCGTGCAATTTGCCCGGCGCGCAATCGACCGTTTCGATGGTGCCGGCGCGGGGGGCGTGCCGGCACGGTCAGTGCTGCAAAATCTTGGAAAGAAATTGCTGCGCCCGTTCCGAGCGCGGGGTGCCGAAAAATTCCTGTTTGTTCGCGTCCTCGACGATGCGGCCCTGGTCCATGAATATGACGCGGTTGGCCACCTTGCGTGCGAAACCCATTTCGTGCGTCACGCACATCATG
>JAEUNN010000880.1 GCA_016791085.1 Rhodocyclaceae bacterium
GCTGTCAAGGCCGACCAGTTCCTGGTCGGCCGTTTTGCACCGGTTTCGCGCCGGCGCCCACATCTGTCCCAGGACGTGCATGTGCACGCGCTGGTGGCCGGCGGCGGCCTCGCGCCTGACGGCGCTTTCGTGCGCGCTGGCGCGCGCTTTCTGTTCCCGGTGAAAGCGCTGTCGCAGGTGTTTCGCGGCAAGTTTTTGGCCGGGCTGGAGGCGCTGTTTGCCAAGGCTGGCCTGCGCCTGCCGCCGGATCTCGGGCAGGAGCCGGCGCGGCGGCGCTTCCTTGCCGACTTACGCCGCACGGCCTGGGTGGTGTATGCCAAGCGCCCGTTCGCCGGACCGCAGGCGGTGCTGCAATACCTGGGACGCTATACGCACCGCATCGCGATCTCGAATAATCGATTGGTGAGTTTCGATGGCCGCGACGTGCGCTTCTGTTGGCGCGACTATGCGCATGGCAACCGCCGCGGCATCATGCGCCTGAGCGTGGACGAATTTCTGCGCCGCTTTCTGCTGCATGTGCTGCCGACCGGCTTCACGCGGATTCGGCACATCGGCTTCATGGCGAACCGGAGAAAGGCGCAATGCCTGGCCAAGGCGCGCGCGGCACTCGTGCTGCCCGAGCCGCCGCCACCCGCCACTGAAAGCGTGGCCGAGTTCATGCTACGCGTGAGCGGGGCCGAACCGACGGTCTGCCCGGTTTGCGGCGCCGGACGGCTCGCGGTCATTGCCATTCAGCGTCCGCTGCGAGCACACCGCGCACCGCGTTGCGACAACGGTCCGTTACGCGCCCGCGCCCGCGCCCGGGCGCCGCCATGATGCCGCGCCGCTCCATTCCCGTCGTGTCGAAGCAATCCATCGCGGCTCTTGGTGGAGGCGCCGCGCGGTGGTGCCTGCACGCCTTCCGGGGATTGCTCCGCTTGGCGACGTCAGGCATACTGCGGTCAGTCGAGTTAACCTGCGCAGGACGTCCGGTCTATGAGCATTTCGAGCGTGTTCAGCCGCATTTCCCCGGCGCCCACCCCACAACGCCGCAGGC
>JAEUNN010000881.1 GCA_016791085.1 Rhodocyclaceae bacterium
TACACCGCGCGTGCGCTGGCCGGCATGATCGCGTCGCAGGGCCTGCTGGCGCCGGCGCTCACCGTCGACCGCGAAAAAGCCTATGAGCGCGGCGCGCAGGCGTGGTACCGCTATCGGCAGAATTCCGACCTCAAGCCGACCTGGCGCGCGCGCGTGGCCGAAGTCGTGGCCAACTTTCCGGCTTTCGTGCGTAGCGGCTCGCTGACCGAGCGCGACCTCGTCCCCGTCGAAATGATCGCCGCGGTAGGCGTGTGGGACACGGTGGGCGCGCTGGGATTGCCGGAATTCAACCAGGATGGCCGTGCCGACGCCTTCCGGTTTGCGGATACCAAACTTAGCAGCAAGGTGGGCCGCGGCATACACGCCGTGTCGCTGGACGAACAGCGCGTGGATTTCACCCCCACCCTGTGGGATGCCGCGCCCAATGTGGTGCAGGTCGCTTTCGCCGGCGCCCATGCCGACGTGGGCGGCGGCTATCCGGCCGCCAATGCCGAAAGCGGGCTGTCGGACATCACACTGGCCTGGATGATGCAGGAACTGTCGGCCACCGGCGTGCTGTTCGCCGCCACGCCGGATTACCTGGGCGCGCCCGATGCCGGCGGTGTGGCGCACCAGCCCTGGGCGCACAAGCCGTGGAACCTGCCCGGCGCCAAATTGGGCGCGCGCCGCCTGCCGGGCGACTTTACTGTCGATGCGTCGGTGCGCGCGCGCATGGCGTTGCAGTCGGTGTTCGCCGAGCCGCGTACCTCGGCCGGGCCGTATCGGCCGGGCAACCTGCCCGCCGGCTTCTGAATCGCGTCAGGCCGCGACCGGCCGGCGCGGCCCGTTCGGAACGGTGCCGGAACGCGCGGCGTTTAGCGTCGTTCTCCGCGCCCCGTGCCCGCTGTGGGCGGCGGCCTTGCGCACGCGGACAGAATTCCTGCGCCCGGTCACGGCGCGCGCGCAATAGCTATCCGGAATTGCGCGGCCAGCCCGAAATATGGTCGCGCGGCAACACGCGCGACGTGGTGCCCGAACCGTTTTCGCCGGTCGATTCGGGCAGTTCGCGCCGCCTCGCGAATCTGCTGCTGGAACAGGGCTATCGCCCGTGCGGCTCCCAACTGCTGCCGGGCGCGCACTGCGGCGCGCCGGAGAGCAACA
>JAEUNN010000885.1 GCA_016791085.1 Rhodocyclaceae bacterium
CACGCCGAGGCGGGCCGCAGCGCCAGGCTCCATGCGGACGCTGCGACGGGGTTCCCATCTCGGGCCGGTCGCGCGCATAATTCGCGCTCGTCATTCGGTCCGACCGCCGCTTGCGCGTCTGCATGGACGATTGCATGACGCGCCGCTGGCGGCAAGTCTGGCCGGCGCGCCGTTCGAGCGCAGTGCTTGGGCCGCTTTCGGGCAACGGAGGCAAAATTGATCGATCTGCATTTTTGGCCCACCCCCAACGGATACAAAATCCTGCTGTTCGTCGAAGAGACGGGGATGGAGCACCGCCTGCTGCCGGTCGATATCGGCCGCGGCGAACAATTCCGGCCGGAATTCGTGAAAATTTCGCCGAATGCGCGCATGCCGGCCATCGTGGACCACGACCCGGCCGATGGCGGAGCGCCGCTCGCGGTATTCGAATCCGGCGCGATCCTGCTCTACCTGGCCGAAAAAACCGGGCGTTTTCTGCCGGCCGAGCCGCGCCGGCGCACGCAAACCTTGCAATGGCTGTTCTGGCAGGTGGGCGGCCTGGGGCCCATGGCCGGGCAGAACCATCATTTCGTGCAGTACGCGCCCGAGCCCGTGCCCTATGCCATACAGCGCTACGTGGACGAAACCGGGCGCCTTTACGGGGTACTCGACGCGCGCCTTGCGGAGTGCGAATTCGTGGGCGGCCCCGACTACGGCATTGCCGACATGGCGATCTATCCGTGGATAGTGCCGCACAAACGCCAGCGCATGAATCTGCAGGAATTTCCCAACGTATCGCGCTGGTTCGGCGCGATACGCGCGCGCGCCGCCACGCTGCGCGCATACGAGCGCGGGCGTGCGGTGAGCGACCGTCCGGTGGTCGATGAACAATCACGCAAAATTCTGTTCGGCCAGAATGCCGACAGCGTGCGCCGCCTGCACGCCGGATGCCGGGACCAACCTTGAGCGAACGCGCATTGCTCATACTCGACCTGGACGAGACGCTCATGCACGCGTCCATGCACGGCCTGCCGCGCGCGGCGGATTTCCGCATCGGTCCGTACGGCGCACTGAAGCGGCCGCATGTCGCGGAATTCATAGAGTATTGCCTCGAGCACTACACGCTGGCGGTGTGGACCTCGTCCTCCGACACCTATGCGCAGTGTGCCGTCGAGGCCTTGTTTCCGGCCGCCGCGCGGCTGGCATTTTTATGGGCACGCGACCATTGCGCCATGGAATTGCGCATGGACGGGCTCGAAGTGGCCTGGATTAAAAACCTGCAGCAGGTCGAACAACTGGGCTACGGACTCGACCGTGTCATCGCAGTGGACGACAGTCCGGAAAAATATTGCTATCAGCCGGAAAACCTGCTGCCCTGCAAGGCGTTCTATGGCGACTCGCAGGACCGCGAACTGCTCGATCTGACGCACTATCTGGAACGTGTGAAAAGCGCGGGAGACTTGCGCCGGCTCGAATTGGCAAGGTGGAAAGAACAACTGGGCCGCGGCGCCGCCATCCGGCCCGGCTGATGCGGCCCACGCGCGGCCCGCAGGCCGCGGCGCCGAATCAGACGATGTAGCCCTGCAGGCGGCTTTCTATGATGCGCGGGTTGTCGCCGTTGGCGATGCCGGTCAGGCCATCCACCAGCATTTCGCGCTGCGCCACCAGCGCCGCGACGTGGGCCAGCAGCTTTTTCGAAATGGGCAGGAAAATCAGGTTGGCGCAGCCCACGCCATAAATCGTGGCGACGAAGGCCGTGGCGATGCCGGCACCCAGCTTGCTGGGATCGGACAGGTTTTCCATCACGTGTATGAGGCCCATCACGGCACCCAATATGCCTATCGTGGGCGCATAGCCGCCGGCGGATTCCCAGATTTTGGCGGACAGTTTTAGCTGCGTTTCATAGCTGCCGATTTCCACGTGCATGACTTCGCGCAGGCGCTCCGGATCGGCGCCGTCTACCAGCAGCTGCAAACCTTTGGCAATGAAGGGGTCAGTCACCTGCGCGGTCTGCGATTCCAGCGCCAGCAGGCCTTCCTTGCGCGCCAGCCAGGACCAGGCGACGACCTGTTCGATCAGCGCGCGCGGATTGGACGACGGTGCCGCAAACGCCCACAGCGCCATTTTGGCGCCGGTCACAAACACCGGCAGCGGGCTTTGCAACATGGTGGCACCCATGGTGCCGCCCAGCACGATCAGGAAAGCCGTGGGCTGAAACAGCGAACCCAGGTGGCCGCCCTCGAACAGCTGTCCGACCACGATCGCGCCCACACCGAGCAGCAGGCCGGCAATGCTTACTTTATCGATTGAACCCATGAGGCGTTTTCGGCAGCGGCGCCGGAAACTTCAGCACGCGCCGCCGCGGGGGGCCACAGGTTTGTCCGCGCAGGCGGCGGCCCGCCTGCCGTTCAGCGCGATGCAACCCGTGCGCGCAGGCGCGCGATGGCCTGGCTGTGCAACTGGCACACGCGCGATTCGGTTACCCCCAGCACCTCGCCGATTTCGCGCAGATTGAGGTCCTGCTCGTAGTAGAGGCCCATGACCAGTTTTTCGCGCTCGGGCAGGTCTTCGATCGCGCGCACCAGCAGCTGGCGCATGTTGGCGTCCATGAGGTGTTCGAGCGGATCGCGTTCCGGGCTGGCGACGTGGCGGTCCAGGTAGTGCTCGTCCTCGTTGTCGCCAAAATCCTCGAAATACACGAGCTGGTGGCCGCGCGCGTCCTGCAGCATTTTCTGGTAGTCGCCCAGTTCCATGCCCAGCGCTTCGGCCAGTTCGGCTTCGGACGGCGGCCGCCCCTTGGACTGTTCGAGCGCATGGATGGCG
>JAEUNN010000886.1 GCA_016791085.1 Rhodocyclaceae bacterium
CCCGCGCGGCGCCGAGGCCAGCGCCGCCCCGGCGCGGCGGCGGCTTCGATTGCGCATGCATCGCGCCGACACGGACCACGCGCAGGCGCGCCAGGCCTACCGATGCGGCGCAGCGCGGCCTGCGTCAGAACCAGCGTTCGACTTTGGCGCGGCTGGGCACCCCGCCGGCATGCACCACCTTGCCGTCGATCACGACGCCCGGCGTCGCCATGATCCCGTAAGACATGATGGCGCGCAAATCCTCGACCTTTTCCAGGGCGATTTGCGTGCCGCGCTGTTCCGCGACCGACTCGATGAGGGCGATGGTATTGCGGCAATTGGCACATCCGGTACCGAGCACCTTGACGTTTTTCATGGCGGTCTCCCTATCCATTACAACACCAGGTTGAACACGTAGCCGACCAGCAAGATTCCTGCGGCCACTACGCCGGCAAAGGTGGCAATCAGGCGGGGCTTGAGCACCTTGCGCAAAATGATCATTTCCGGCGCCGACAGGGCGATCACGCTCATCATGAACGCCAGCGCCGTGCCGGTGGCCGCGCCCTTGCCGACCAGCGCCTGTATCACGGGCAGGATGCCGGCCGCGTTGCTGTACATGGGCACGCCCAACAGCACGGCGACCGGCACGGCCCACCAGGCATCCTTGCCCATGATCACGGCCATCAGTTCGTCCGGCACATAGCCGTGTATCCCGGCGCCCACCGCGATGCCGGCCAGAATGTAGGGCCATACCTTGCCGACGATGTTCTTCACGTGATCGCGCCCGGCTTCGATGCGATCGGACCAAGTCAGTTCGTCGCCGGCATAGGCGCCGGCCGGCCCGGACTGCATGGCCAGCACCCACTCTTCCAGGTGCTTTTCCATGCCCATTCTGCCTATGACCAGGCCGGCGACAATCGCAACCGCCAGCCCCAGCGCCAGATAGAGTGCGGCGACTTTCCAGCCGAACATCGCGAACAGCAGCGCCAGCGCGACCTCATTGACCATGGGCGCGGAAATCAGGAAAGAAAAACTAACGCCCAGCGGCACGCCCGCCGACATGAAGCCTATGAACAGCGGCACGGCCGAGCACGAACAGAACGGTGTCACGATGCCCAGCATGGCCGCCAGCACATTCGCAGCACCTTCGCGCCGGCCGGCCAGCAGGGCGCGCGTGCGCTCAGGCGCGAAAAACGTCTGGATCACGCCCATCACGAACACCACGCCGGTAAGCAGCAGCAGCACTTTGGGGGCGTCGTACAGGAAAAAATGTATCGCCGCGCCGAATTGCGTATCGCGCGTAAGCCGCATTAAAGACAGCGCCGCGTCGGCGAACAGGGTGAGCATGCTGTACGCCAGCACCCATATGATGGCGGCCAGCGCCAAGAGCGCCAGATCGAACGCGAAGCGCGTCCGCGCTTGCAGGGGCGTAGTCATGATTGCAACTCGCAGTAAAGCCCCGTTTGATGCCCGGGACGGAACCGGCTCGGCAGAGGCCAGCGCCGACTACCGCCACGCGGCGTGGCGCCGGCCGCTTGCCTCACGGCTGGCGCGCGACGGTGGCGGGTTCGAATGAACCGGTTCCGTCTGAAAATGAGCCTACGCCGCGAGGGCGCGCAACTCTACCGAATCCGTCAAGTGCAGGCCGGGTTTTTGCGATACGCCGTTTTCGGGATAGGGCTGAGCAACAGGGGGCGCGATGCGCGCGCGGCCGCACGGCTTGCGGTGAAGGTGCGGCTTGCGCTGAACGTACGCACTGCAGGCTCAGGCGCTCGCATGCACGCGGCGTGCGGTCGATCCTGGCTCCACCGCGGGTACAGGCCGTTACTTCAATTTGTACGCCGGATTTTGCGAGTTCCAGGCCGACTTCATGCGCTGTTCGGTAATGTCGTCCACGAAGGACTTGCCGGTCTTGCCGATATCCTTGTGCGCGCCGCGCAGTGCGTCCATGACCATGAACAGCGTGCCCTGGTTGAGGTTTCTGCCGGATTTTTCCACGGTACGAATGAAACCTTTCACGTTTTTTGTGTAGGTCGGGTGATCGCGGTTTTTACCCCTCAGGTGTATGGGCCGTTTCTGTTTGGCCGGCGACTTGAATATCGGGCTGTTGCCGGGCGTGTTGTAAGTGCTTTGCGTGGGCAGCATCATGCCGTTGCGCCGGTCGTCCACGACTCCAACCAGCGCCGGAAAAGTCTTGTGCAGCGATGCCGGTATCAGGTGCTGCGCCTCGCGCCCCTTTTTCCAGTTCTTGAAATCGACCGGCTTGGGCTTCAGATTGAAGCGCGCTTTCGCCAGCGCACCCGAATCGCCCACCGTGCGATTGCCGCGGAAGGTCGGATCCTCTTTGGTCGATGTGGTTTTGTCGCTGTCCATGCCCGAGTAATCCACGGCTTTCCCGCGCGTCGTACGGCCGGTCGTGGGCGGTTTTGCTGGCATGGGCTGCTCCTTTCGGAAGGCGGGTAAACTGTTGGCGTGTCCCGCAGGGACATTCAGTCAGCTTACTCAAAGTCGGGCCCCGATGCCGCAGTTTTTGCGGGAAAAATTTCTTGCACATCTGGTCGGCCCCAACCTTTAGCTGGATGGACTTGCGGCCACCCTTGGCCCCGCCACCTTGGTTCCGGCCGCCTCGCGGTCCGGCACCACGCGCGCGGCCCGGCGACGCTGGCCACGCCTAAGCCATTGACTCAGGCATGGCACTATGGAATTCTGTTCCGCCCCTGATTCGCATTTCAACGTAAAAAGGAGAACCGCCGTGTTGTCGCGCCGCCTGAGTACGCTGTTCGCATTGTTGTTTTCCGCCGGCGCCTACGCCGCCCAGAACATCGACCGCATCGA
>JAEUNN010000895.1 GCA_016791085.1 Rhodocyclaceae bacterium
GGCGGCGTTCAGTTCGTCCAGCGTGGGCAGGCGCCGTTCCGCGAACTGATGTTCGGTGAAGCCGCCCACCACGCGCACCCACTGCGGTGCCGGCGTGCGCGCCGCCTGCGCCTTGAGCATGGACATCGCCTCGGCCAGCGAAGGTACGCCGTCCCAGCGCAGTTCCATGTTGTAGTTGAGCCCGCCGCGAATAATGTGGGTGTGGCTGTCTATCAGTCCGGGAATCATGCGGCGTCCGCCCAGGTCGATCACCCGTGTCGCGGCGCCCGCGCGGGCCATAATTTCGTCCTGCGTCCCCACCGCAACAAAGCGGCCGCCGGCGATGGCGACGGCCTGTGCCTGAGGGTTCTGCGGGTCCAGCGTGGTGATGCGGGCGTTGCCCAGTATCAGGTCGGGGTCAGAATTTTGCATGGCGGTTTCCTTGGTGCAGATTGAGCCGGGCCCGCGGTTCAGGCGGGACGGTCCGGCGCCTGCCCGGATTCGGTGCCGGGCCGGCAATTCAGCGATTCGCGCACGGGCAGGCTGCCCAGTACGTGGGGGCCGCATTCCTTGCGGACCCAGGCCATGGACAGCGGCTCGCCGGCGCGCCAGTGCTTTGCGAGCGGCACCACTTGCTCGCCCAGCAGCATGCCCAGCAGGCCGATCAGGGCAACCACCGGCGGGGCCGGCGAACGCACGTTGATGAGCGCATAAATGATGCCCACCAGCATGCCCGCCAATAAAGAAGCCAGATAGATTTTCACGGGAAATCTCCCAGTTGAGTGCATGCCGCACGCGCGCGGACCAGGCCGGAGCGTGCCCGGCGGGCACCCGCCCGCCGGCTCGTGCCGGGCCCGCCGCGCGCACCGCTTAGTGGCTGGATTTCGGCACAAGCTGCGGCTCTTTGGCCGACTGGGGGGCTTTGTGCACCATGGTGTAAGCGTATTCGACGCCGGCCCCGTAGGCGCCTGCGTGCTGCTTCAGAATGCCCATGAGTGCGTCGTAATGCGCGCGGTTTTTCCAGTCGCGCTGGAATTCCAGCAGGGCCGCGATAGTCGTGAGGCGTACCGCGCCGGCCTGCACCATGCGCGACATTGCGGCGTCGTGGGCCGCCACGGAGGTGGCGCCGCAACAGTCTTCGACCACGTAAATGTTATAGCCCGCGCCGAGCATTTCTATGGTCGGCCAGGTCACGCACACTTCGGTCCAAAGCCCGGTCATCAGTATGTTCTTGCGTCCGGTCGCCTCGATGGCCTGGCGGAATCCCGAGTCGTCCCAGGAATTCATGGACGAGCGCTCGACCACTTTCTGGCCCGGGAATACATCCAGCAACTGCGGCCACACATAGCCGCTGAACGATTCGGTTTCCACCGAGGTGAGCACGCTGGGCACGCCGAATTCCCTGGCGACCTTGGCCAGCAGGACCACGTTGTTCATGAGCGCGGCACGGTCCATATTGGCCACGCCGAAAGTCATTTGCGGCTGGTGGTCGATGAACACGACCGCGGTGTCGTTCGGCGTGTAAAGTTTCTGATACTGGTTCATTGCAGGTTCTCCTGTGGGGAGTGGGGAAGGCCTGCCGTGGGCGGCAGGGTTGGGTGAGGCGGTGCGCCAGGTCCGAACTTGGTTTCCGCCCCGGTTTTTATGAATGGAAGGGCCGCATGCGCGCGTGCCGGAAAGTGCCTGCCGGGCCAGACTTGTGCGCGCTGCCGCGGCGCCCCGGCACGAGCGCACGCTGCGCCACGGACACGGCGCACTAGGCGGCGCGCAAATCGAACACCAGAACTTCGGCGCCGCTACCGGCGCACAATTCCAGCCGGGTTTCGGCCTGCAACTTCGCGCCGTCGCCCTCGTTCAGGCTTAGACCATTCAGCGCGATACTGCCGCGCGCAACATGCACGTAGGCGTCGCGCCCCGCGCCCAATTCCAGCGCGGCCTGTTCGCCGGCGTCGAACAGCCCGGCGTAGACGCGGGCGTCCTGGCGCAGCGTGAGCGAGCCGTCGCTGCCGTCCGGCGACAGGATGAGGCGCAGCCGGCC
>JAEUNN010000104.1 GCA_016791085.1 Rhodocyclaceae bacterium
AATGCGCGGGCCCCGCAACTACGGCAATGGCCTTGCCGGCACTGGGCGTGCGCGCATCAGGCAGGCCGCGATACAGATTCCGCACAGCAGCAGCGCCGGATAATCGCGCCCGCGCATGTAGGGCGTGAGTCCGTCGCGGCCATGCACCTCGGCGCGCAGCGCGCCGCTCGTGAAAGGTTCCAGCGTGGCGCGCACCTGCCCGTCAGGATCGATCACGGCGGTCATGCCGGTATTGGTGGCACGCAGCATGCTGCGCCCGGTTTCCAGCGCGCGCATGCGCGCGATCTGCAAATGCTGGGGTTGCGCGGCGGAATGGCCGAACCACGCGGTATTCGAAACATTCGCGAGCAGGCTGGCGCGTGCCGCGCCCAGGGCGATGGAAGCGCCGAACAAATCCTCGAAACAGATGTTGAGCGCCACGCTTTCCGCGCCTATCCGGAATGGTGCCTGATCGGGCGCGCCCGGCGATAGATCGGCCATCGGTATGTGCAGCAGGCGCAAGGTCCAGCGGAACAGCGGCGGCGTAAATTCACCGAATGGAACCAGATGCTCCTTGTCATAACTGGCGCCGCTCCTTGCCGCGACCACGCTGTTGTAATAAGTTTCGCCCGCGCCGCGCCGCACCGCGCCCAGCAGTACGTCACCCCCGGCAGCGACCGCCGGCGCCGACAGGGCGGCCAGATAGTCGGGCGGCAGGCGGTCGTATAGCAGCGGCAGCGCGGTTTCCGGCAGCAGCACGAGGCGCGCCGGGTTGTCGTGCGCGAGCTGCAAGTAACGCGACAGCGATAGTTCCAGCAGTTCCGGGCGCCACTTGAGGCTTTGTTCGATATTTCCCTGCAACAGGGCGACGGATAGCGGCTGCGGCCGTGCCTGGGTCCATTCGACCCCGCGCAACAGCGCGCCGCCGCCCGTGAGCGCGAGCACCAGCACACCCGCCGCGGCCATGCGCCGCGCCGGGGCGCGCCAGGCCAGGACGAGACCGGCCGCGCACAGGGCGGTCAGAAAACTTATGCCGTAAGTGCCGAGCAGCGGCGCATAGCCGGCGTAAGGGCTGGGCGGCGTCTGGCTATAGCCTATGGACAGCCACGGAAAGCCGGTAAATACCCAGCCGCGCGCCCAGTCGGCAAGCGCCAGACAGGCCGCATAGGCCGCCGCGTCCAGCCACGCCGCAGTAGTGTGTAAGCGCGCCCGCGCGGCCAGCGCGGCGGCCGGAAATAGCGCCAGAAAGGCACTGAACAGCAGGGTGGCCAGCGCGGCCAGCGCAGCCGCCATGCCGCCGTACTGGTGCATGCTCACATAAACCCAGGATATGCCGGCCAGGAACTGGCCGAGGCCGAATGCGAACCCGAGGCGCGCGGCGGCGCCGGGGCGGCACTCGCGCGTCAGGGCATACAGCCCGGCAAGCAGCAGGAACATGAGCCAGAACTGCTCGAAAGGTGCAAACGCGGCAGCGCTGGCGAGCCCCAGGGCAAACGCCCGAATCAGGTTTTTCATGCGCAGGTCGAATGGGTGGGCAGTGCGGCGCGCGCCGCGGCGGGCGGCCGCAGGACGTACCGCGGCGGCCGGTACGGCGTATGACTTACTCGTCCTGGCGCGACGGATGCAACTGATCGACCAGCAGCGTATGCACGCGGCGGCTGTCGGCGCGCAGCACCTGCAGGCGCAGATCGCCGATATTGAGCACTTCGCCGCGCTTGGGCAGGCGGCCCAGATGGTGGATCACCATGCCGCCCACGGTATCGAATTCTTCGGTCGAAAAACCGGTGCCGAAAGCTTCGTTGAAATCGTCGATTTCGGTGGTGGCCTTGACGCGGTAACGGCCGGCCTGATCGAGCCGTATGTTGTCGGCGGTTTCGTCGAAATCGTATTCGTCCTCGATATCGCCGACTATCTGTTCGAGCACATCCTCGATGGTGACCAGGCCGGCCGCGCCGCCATATTCGTCCACCACGATGGCCATGTGATTGCGGCTCGCGCGAAATTCGCGCA
>JAEUNN010000940.1 GCA_016791085.1 Rhodocyclaceae bacterium
AACTGCCAGATGCCGCGCGCGCGTGAAGGCGGTAATATTGCACACCTTTGCCGTACATCGCCCATGCGCGGCCTGCGGCACGTACCTGTCCGTCGATCCCGGGAGGATCGTCCATTGCCAGATAAAGGGGGATATGAATGAAAAGCGTAGCTCAATTGTTGGCGGGCAAGCCGAGCCGCGACGTATTTACGATTTCGCCTAAAGCAACGGCGCATGAGGCGTCGCGCATCATGGCCCAGGAAAACGTCGGGGCCTTGCTGGTCAAGGATGGCGAGTCCATCGTCGGCGTGGTGTCCGAACGCGATTTCGCACGCAAGTTGGTGGCGCAGGAAAAACCCGGCCGCACCACGCTGGTGGCGGAAATCATGTCCGCGCCGGTCATGTTCGTGAAAAGCTCGCAAACCACCGAGGATTGCATGGCCATCATGACCGGCAACCGTTTCCGCCACCTGCCCGTGATCGATAACGGCAAGCTGGCCGGCCTGATTTCCATCGGTGACCTGGTCAAGGACGTGATCGCCGAACAGCAGTTCGTGATCGAACAGCTCGAGCACTACATTACCGGCACGCACGGCTGAGGCCGGCGCGATCCTGGTTTGCCCGCGGCCGGCCTTGCGCCGGCCGATTTGCATTCAGGCGTAGGGGCGCACGCCTATCAGCCAGCCGTGCAGCAGCCACGCGAACAGCGCCCAGAAAGCCACACCGGCGCCGATCGCGATGGCGTCGCGTGCCATGCTGCCGGGCGCCGGCGCAGTACCGCGTGCGCGGTCGCGCGCGCGCAGCGACATGAAATCCAGCGCCGCCCAGAGCGCGAACGCGCCGAACAGCACGACGTCGTGCAGCATGCCATTGGCGGCCAGGTGCGCTACGGCCCAAATGAAGGTGCCGGCCACCATGGGGTGGCCGATGCGCGCTCGCATGGCGCTGCCTTTCACGTGCGAGGCGGCCAGCAGCACGAAAGCCGGCAGCGTGGCGAGCGCAGCCAGGTGGCGCGTCCATAGCGGCGGCTGCCAGAGCAGCACGGGTTCGGCACGGGCGGCGCCGAAGCCGTGCACGATGAGCGCGAATCCCGCCAGCGAAACCAGCGCATAGCCGGCTTTCCAGGTCTTTTCGCCGAATTGCAGAACGCGCGCGTTGCGCCAGCCTGCGGCCAGGATACTTACGGAATGAACGCCCAGAAACAGGGCCAGGCCCAGGTATAGTTCGAGCATAGGCGCAATCCTTGCACACAGGCGGTGCGGGATGCACCGCTCGTGACGCGGATTTTAACGCGCCGCTTGCGCCGTCCGGCCAGGCGCCGCGGCGGGTCAGACGTTCAGGTCTACCTGCTGCATGCTGCCTACGCTGCCGTTTTCGTTCAGATACACGCCGCTGCTGCGCACGCTGCCCAGTTCTTCGCCGGATTTCAAGGAAAACGGCGTCGCCGCGCGGCCCAGGTAGAGCGCGCCGATACCGAGATCGGCCAAATCCTTGACCGCGCCGCCGCCTTGCGCGTCCGGCGTCCACACGCCCAGCTGCGTGAATACCGGGTCGGCTTCGTCTATCCAGCCGTTGCTGTCGCTGTCGTAGCGCGCCAGTTCCGCAAAGCCGTCGCCGCTGGTGGGGCCGAACAACTGTTTGCCGGAACTGACCGTACCGGTGCCGGGCGCGCCCAGCACCAGGAATCCGCTGCCCCCGGCCAGGCCGGGCAATTGTTCTTTCGCGCCGTCGCCGTCGAGGTCGAATGCGAAACGCTGGTTGGTCAGTTCTGCGGCCTTGCCGCCGAAATTGATCACCAGCGGATCTTTTTTGACCGCATCGCCGGCACGCAAACTGAGGTCGGTGATGCGCGTTTCGCTGTAGGCCATCTGCAGTCCGAGCTGGAACTGCACGGTGCGCCCGTCCGCGGTGCGTACCATGCCTTGCGCGGAAAAGCTGGTCATTTCGCTGGTCTGCACGATTTCGTGCAGATCGTATTCGATGCCGAAACCGGCGCGTGCCGGCGGGCCGGCTTGCGCCGCGCCGCGTGCCGCGGGTGCTGCGACGGGCGGCGGCTCGGCGCCGGCGGCCTGCAGATCGCCGCTGCGGACGACCTGGAAGCTCTGGCCGAACATGCGCTCGAGTATGGACTTGACCAGGGCCATCAGCGGGTCGGCGCCCGCGCCTGCATCGCTGCCTGGCTGTGCGGCCTGAGTTTCCTGCGCGGCGGCGGCGCGTGCGGCATCGGAAATTTGTACCAGCGGGCGCGCCGCGTCGGGCGGCGCCGGGCGCGCTGCGTTGCGGCCTTCGAAATCCGGCCGCACGTCGCCTATCCAGGCGCGCAGGCTTTCGTTGCGCGTGGTGGTTTGCGAGTAGCTGTGGCTCGCGCTCATGTCGACGCTGGACGCTGCGATTTTCATGGAAACCCCGCCTCGAGT
>JAEUNN010001023.1 GCA_016791085.1 Rhodocyclaceae bacterium
GCGCCGCCGCGACGCCCGGCCGGCAGGAAATCCCGGTGTTCGTGGCAGCGGCGGCTACGCTGGTAAACCATGCCCCGGCCGTGCCGCTCATCACTTACTGCAAGGAGTGTCCATGCCCTCACTTCCGCCCCCCGTGTTTCCGGGTCGCCGCGAATTTCTGCGCCGCCTGGCGCTATTGGCCAGCGCCGGCGCCACGTTGCCGGCCATGCGCGCGCTCGCGCAGAACACCGCCCGGCCGCTGCGGGTGCTGGTCGCCGGTGCCGGCATGGCCGGGCTGTGCGCAGCCTGGGAACTGGAACAGCGCGGCCACCAGGTCACGGTGCTGGAAGCCGACCGGCGCCACATAGGCGGGCGCGTGCGGACGTTGCGTTTCGCGCACGGCCTGTACGGCGAAGCCGGCGCCATGCGCATACCGCTCAAGCACGCCATCACGCGCCGCTATATCGCGCAATTCGGGCTCGCCTTGCGGCCTTTCGTTATGAACAATCCGCAGGGCTGGATCTATGCGCGCGGCACCAAGGTGCGCGCCGCGCAGGTGGCGCGGCTGGGTGAGGCCTACGCGCTGGCGCCGCAGGAGCGTGGCAAAACCCCGGACGAACTGTGGTCCGCGAGCCTGGTGGCGCGGCTGAACGAACTGACTGCCGAAGAAAAGGCCGATCTGCTGCAAACCGCCCCGCAGAGCGAGCGCATCCGTCAGATCGACCAGCAGTCGCTGCTGCAACTGTGCAAGGACGCCGGGCTGTCCGACGAGGCGAGCGAATTTCTGGCCGTGGCTTACGGCCTGGAAACTTTGATCGGCACGGCCGCCACCGAACACCTGCGCGAAGAACTGGAACAGGTGTGGTCGCTGCAATTCGACGAAATCGCCGGCGGCACCGACCTGCTCGCCACGGCGTTCGCCACGCGCTTGCGCAACAAGGTGCGCAGCGGCTGCGAAATCCACACCATCACGCAGGACGAGGCGCGCGGCCGGGTCGCCGCGCTTTATCGCGAAAACGGTGTGGAACGCAAAATCGAGGGCGACTACCTGATCTGCACCTTGCCCTGTCCGGTGCTGCAGCGCCTGCGCGTGGAACCCGAACTGCCGGGCGCCCAGCGGCGCGCCATCCGGCAGCTCAATTACGACAGTTCGACCAAGGTGCTCGCGCTTTGCAGCCGGCGCTTCTGGGAAAGCGAGGACGGCATTTACGGCGGCGGCACATTTACCGATCTGATCAGCGGCAGCACCTATTATCCGGCCGACAACGCACAGGCGCGCGATGCGCGCGTGTCGGGCGCGCCGGCCGTCATGCTGGCGTCGTATAGCTGGGGCCAGGGCGCGCGCCGCCTGGGCAGCCTTACCCACCCCCAGCGCAGCCGTATCGTATTGCACGAACTGGCGCGCGTGCATCCGCAACTTGCCCGGCCCGGCATCGTCCAAAACAGCGCGAGCTGGAGCTGGGATGCCCACCCCTATGCGAACGGCGCCTTCGCGTGGTTCATGCCGGGGCAGCACACGCAATTGCACCGGCATATCGTGGCCCCCGCAGGGCGCATGTTTTTCGCGGGCGAACACGCCTCGCTGGCGCACACCTGGATACAGGGCGCGCTCGAATCCGCCCTGCAGACCGTCGCAGACCTGCTGCAACACGCGCAGACGGCGGCATGACGGCCTGCCGTGTGACATCCGTAGCACCGCGCGCGCGGCTTTGAGGCATACTGCGCGTCGCGCGCCACGTTTCGGAGGACTACATGCGACATTACATCCGCCATCCGGTCGATCTGCCCATACAGGTCGGCGCCCTTGGCGACTCCGCGGACAACAATCTGCAGGGGCTGAACGTCGGTTTCGGCGGTCTGGCCCTGTTCGCGCAGGTGGCTTTCGAGCCGGGCTGCATCGTTAAAGTGCGCATCAACGTGGTGGATCCGGAATTTTGCAGCCAGGCCCGCGTGGTGTGGTGCCGGGCGGCACCCTGCGGCTGGGAACTGGGTCTGGAATTTCTCGACGCCGACGACGCCTTCCGCGTACGCATGGTCGAGCAAATGTGCCACATCGAAAATTACCGGGCCGCCGTGCTGCTGCGCGAAGGCCGCGCACTGAGCGCCGAAGAGGCCGCGCGCGAATGGATCAGCCGCCACGCGGCCGAATTCCCCAATCCGGATAATCACGTACGCCATTAAGGCGGCCGTCCCGGGCACGCCCGCAACGGCGTCCGTCCCCCGCCCGCAAGCGCGGCCACGCCAGTAAAAGTCCCTGCACCGCGCCGTGCCGGCCTGGCGCCCCGTCTGGCGGGCGCCGGCCGGGTGCCTGGCAGGCGTCACTCCACTACGTGGCAGTGCTGCCGGACGCAGCAAGGGCTGCGTGCCGGGAGCGCTGCTCCATGCCCGTACGAACGTGACGATATAAGTCCGTCGCCCCCGCAAAGCGGGTCGCGGTCCGTGCTGCCGGCCCGGCGCCGTTGCCATGGCCACCACCTTGCCCGGCTGCGCGCGCGCATCCGCGCCGGCCGCGAGGTACTAGCGCGCCGGCTGCCGCAATTTCGCCACATTCGGTCGCCGCATTGCCCCCGGGCGGCCAGCGCCGGGCCCGCGCGCGGCGGCAACATGCGTGCTGTAACCCGC
>JAEUNN010001035.1 GCA_016791085.1 Rhodocyclaceae bacterium
CCTGGCCGCCGACATCGGCCCCGACGTGCCGGCCCAGGCGCCGGCTTTCGGCGGTGTAACGCTGGCATTCAATACCGGCAGCCGCGCCGAGGTGGATGCCACGATGGCCCACGCGGCCGAATGCGGCGCGCGCATCGCCAAACCTGCGCACGACACGTTCTGGGGCGGCTATAGCGGCTATTTCGCCGACCCCGACGGGCATTACTGGGAAGTCGTATGGGCACCCGGGTTTGGCTTCGCGGCCGACGGCTCGCTGGTTTATAGCCGCTGATCCGCATGCCCTGAAGCGGGTAGCGGCGGCTCCTGCGATGCAGGTAGGTGCGTCTCCCTGGGCTGCCCTATTGCCGGCCGCGCAGGTAAACGTGCCCCGTGCCGCCGTGCCGGAACTTGACCGCGCCATGTGCCTCCAATTTCCTTTAGCGGAGGTTTCATCATGATCAGCCGAGGACTATTGGTTAGACTCGAAGCCAGGCCGGGACAGGATGCTGCGGTCGAAGAATTTTTGCGCTCGGCCCTGCCGCTGGTGCAACAGGAAGCCGGCACCAGCGCCTGGTTCGCGGTGCGCTTCGGGCGTGGCGAATACGGTATTTTTGACGTATTCCCGGGCGACCAGGAGCGCGACGCGCATCTTGCCGGTCCGGTGGCTGCCGCGCTGCAGGAACGCGGCGCCGAACTGTTCGCCTCACCCCCGGCGATCGTCAAGCTGGCCGTGCTGGCCAACAAGCTGCCCGACAAAACCACCCCGGCGCCGGACACCAAAGGCCTGCTGCTGACTTTCAAACCCAAGTCCGGCCGCGAGCCGGAGGTCGAGCAACTATTGCGGGCCGCCGAACCGCTGGTGCTGGACGAACCCAGAACCACCGCCTGGTTTGCCATTCGCACGGACGCCGGCGACTACGGCATATTCGACGTATTTCCCGATAGCGGCGGCCGTTTCGCGCATCTGGCCGGCCACGTCCCGCGCGAACTTGCCAAGCACGCGTTCACCTTGCTGGGGTCCATGCCGGACATAGAAATGCTCAACGTGGAAGCGGAAAAACTCGCCGCCTGAATAGCCGCGTTCGTCAGGCGCCAGGCCCGCGGCCGGCAGCGCGCGGTTCGTGGCCGCGATGCAGAGCGCAGCGGAAGGCGGGAATCGGACGCTGGCGCGCGTGATGCGGCGTATCAATGCCGTGTCCTGTCGGGCGCGCGGGACGCGGAATTTCGCCCCCGTCCGGAACGTTTCCGACGTGACACGGGGGCTACGATGATTGCCGCCCGGTCACGACAGATGCTGCGGGCGGGGTGATATGTCCCGTCATGCAGTTCCGGGCCCGGGTCCGTCACGCAAAACTTTCGAGAGCTTCCGCTTCGTCGTCGTAAATTTCGAAAACCGTGATCAATTGCGTGATCGTGAGCACGTCCCGAATTTTGGGCGGAAGCTTTTCCAACTTGACGCGCGCGCCACGGTTTGCCGACATGGTAAAG
>JAEUNN010001105.1 GCA_016791085.1 Rhodocyclaceae bacterium
TGCGTCCGGGCCGCACGCTCATCGTTACCAAAGCCGAAGTGTTTGCCGTCACGGGCGAAAAATCCACGCTGTGCGCGCTCATGCAACAGACCATCATGGTCATGCACGGCAAGCGCGAAAGATAGCGCGCGCCCCCGCCCCCAAGCCTCCCGCCATCGCAACCGGGCGGCTTCGAAAATCGCCCGAGGCGCGCCGCGGCGCGTTCGAGCGGCGCACTGCAATGCGAACTAAATAGACTCGCTATCCATGGTGCTTAATCACCACGAATGCAGCGCCGCGCCGAGGCGACGTTACCATACAGTGTCGGCGTGAACTCCGTACTTAGGTTGCTTTCCGGGTGGCAGATGGCCGATTGCCATGTGGCCATACGGCCCCCGCTGCTGGCACGGACCAGCCTATTCGCGCCGTAGTGCGCCCGACCTGCACCGGCACCCATTGTGGTGCGCGCGATCAGGCACTTCTGCCCGCCATACGCAATGGGGCGCCCTCGTCCGCACCAATACTGGGCTGGCAACCAGGCCCGTGCCAAGCATGCCTCCGTGCCCGAAAAGCGGCTTCCCGGTGATAGCAGGGGGCGCGTGTGTGCCCGGTCAAATGCACAGGAAATTTGAGCGCGAAGCCCCGCCTTGCGTGCCTTGGTGTTTGACTGCGCCGCGTGTCATTCAACGACTTGGCAGGTGTGTAATCAGACCCAACTCGGTGCGCATGCCGATACCGCGCGGGCCAGTGACACGCAACTCCACCAACCATGCAGTAACGACTAACGTCGCCCGCAAATTTTATTTTACCTGCGCGTGAACGTTCTGCTATCCTAACGCCGAGTAGGTGAACCGCCCCATAAAAAAGCCGGGGCGGGAAACACAAAAACCGACGCCCGCAGCAGCCTGGACCGTATTGGCGCTGTAGCGAACATCACAATGCGCAAATACGCTCCGCCGCGGGCCTGGGGTCGGCCCGGCGCGACGCAAGAACACAAGCAGAAGCGGACCAACAAGATGTGTGTCGGAGTACTTCCTGGCATTGAAGAGGCCGCAAGGCCAATCCAAAAGTCGGTGTTCCAGATGGATTCATTATTCGTACCAGACGTTACTCGCTGCCAGAAAATTCCAT
>JAEUNN010001163.1 GCA_016791085.1 Rhodocyclaceae bacterium
TCTGTACCCGTTGGCCGCAAAAGTCGTGGTGCAGACCGAGGTTGTGGCGCTGTGGGCGAAAAACATCGTCGCTGCGGGGCGCATACATGTCATTCCGAATTTCGTGCGCGACCTTCCTGCTCCGCCCCCTGTTGCAACGCGTGACGCGGCAACAATGCTGGCGGTGGGCCGCTTGGTCCCGCAAAAAGGGTTCGACCTGTTGCTGCAGGCATTCGCCCGCTCCGGATTGCCCCCCCTCGGCGTGCGACTGACCGTGCTGGGTGACGGGCCGGACCGGCCGCAGCTCGAAGCTCTGGTGCGCACGCTTGGACTCGGCGATGCCGTGGTGATGCCCGGGATCGTGCCGGACCCCGAAACCTGGATGGGATGCAGCGCGGTTTTCGTTCTGCCGTCGCGCTTTGAAGGTTTCCCCAATGTGCTGCTGGAAGCCATGGCGATGGGCTGCGCGGCAATCGCGGCCGATTGCGATTCGGGCCCGCGCGAAATTATCCGGCACGGCGAAAACGGATTGCTCGTGCCGCCGGAAGACATTACCGCCCTGGCGGATGCGCTCTATGGCCTGTTCACCGATGCCGCCTTGCGCGCCAGGCTGGGCGCGGCGGCGCTCAGGGTGCGCGAGCGATTTTCGCCGCAGGCGGTGATTGCGCGGTGGGAACAACTGATCGACCAGACGGTGCGGAACTGAGCAACTGGAACCCGGCGTGTCGCATGGGCGCCGCAGGGCATTCCGGCACGGATGACGGCGAGCGAGCCGATTGAACGAAGGTGGCAAACAATGCGTGATGCGAAGAGCGAAATCGACACCGGAGAGCGTTTCGCGTTCGGCGCCAACTGGACGCGCTTCCTGGACACGCTCGACGACCAACGCATACGCCGCGCCGAACAGTCGCTACAGCAGATGCTCGGCCTGGAACGGTTCGACGGCCTGAATTTCCTGGATGCCGGCAGCGGATCGGGCCTGTTCAGTCTGACGGCCTGCCGGCTCGGCGCACGCGTACGTTCATTCGATTTCGACGCGCAGTCGGTAGCCTGCACGGCGGAACTGAAACGGCGTTATTTTCCCGGCCATCCGCATTGGCAGGTCGAGCAGGGATCGTTGCTGGACACGGCGTATCTGTCCGGCCTCGGCCGGTTCGACATCGTTTATTCCTGGGGCGTGCTGCAGCACACGGGTGAAATGTGGCACGCGCTGGAAAACGTGGCAGCGCGGGTGGCGGCCGGCGGACGCCGGTTCGTCGCCATCTATAACGACCAGGGCTACAGGTCGCGTGCATGGGCGTGGATCAAGCGTACCTATAACCGGCACCGCTGGATGCGGCCGCTGCGGCTCGCTTATGGTGTGCTGCGCACCTGGGGACCCACCACTGCGCGCGATTTTTGCCGCCTGCGGCCTTTAGCGACCTGGACGGCCTACGCCGTGGAGCGCGGCATGTCGCCGTGGTGGGACGTGGTGGACTGGATAGGCGGCTGGCCGTTCGAAGTAGCAAGTCCGGAAGCGGTTTTCCGGTTTTGTCGCGATCGCGATTTCCGCTTGCAGGAACTCGTTACGCGGCAAGCTTATGGCTGCAACGAGTTCGTGTTCGTCAGAACGCCTGGATGACGCGGCGCCAAATGCGACGCGGCGTCGCCGGCCACACAGCCTGGAACGCCCTGCCCCGGCTGCAGGCGCGCCGGACATGTCCGCGGCAGGCCAGGAGCGCCACCACCGCCGCCCGCCGCGCCTTCAGTTTCCGTTGCGGGCCGCGCCGGCGGCGGCATGCTGTTCCATATAAACCCAATCCACGATGCCGCCCGCCGGCGCGTAGCCGGCCACGAGTTGCCCGAGCCGTAGCCGGATTTGCCCGGCATCATTGGCTGCCAGCGCCGCATCGAGCGCCTGCAGCGCAGGCATCAATTCATCCCAGGGCAGGCAGGTTTCGTGCGCGATCATGATGCGCGGGTGGGAGGTCGGACGCGGATCGGCCGATATGAGCAATTCCTCA
>JAEUNN010001192.1 GCA_016791085.1 Rhodocyclaceae bacterium
GCCCAGCAGGCCGAGCAGTATCAATCCGCCCGGCGGCAGCAAGGTAAAGCTGATGAGCTTCTTGAGTACGAAAAGGAAATTTTCCAAGGCCGCGCAGTGTCCGTCACGCCGTGGCGCCGCCATGGCCGCGCGCCGGGCAGCGGCCGGCCGCCGGGCGGCGCAAAAACGCGAAGTCTAGCCGAAACGCGGACCGGCACGCCGGCCCGCGCCGTTCCGTGAACTTAGGCCGCGGCGCGCCCGGCCGCCAGCATGCGGCGGATTTCCGGCACGCAGGAACCACAGGACGTGCCGCATTTGAGCTTGTCCTGCAGCAGTTCGAGCGTGCAGCCGGGCTGAATTTCGGCCACGATTTCGGATTCCGACACGTTCAGGCAGTTGCACACGATGCGCCCGCGCGACTTGGCCGAGGCCGGCGGCTGTGCCAGAGGCGCGAACAGCCAGCGGCGCAGTTCGTCGGTGGGCAGGCGCTCGACGATGGCATCGCGCAGCCAGCCCGAGGCGGCCGTTTCGCCGGTCAGGCGTATGCCGACCAGTACGCCGCCGTCTATCAATGCGCGCTTGGTGATGCCGCGCCCGGCGTCGCTATAGAACGAACAGTGCGGATCGTCCAGGCCCATGATCTGGTCCAGTTCGTCCAGATCTTCCTGCGCGATGGGGCTGTCGTGGGCGATTTTCAGCACCACGGCCGGATGTTCGCGCCCGGCCATGGCAAGCGACGCGTAGGCGTAGCGCTGCAGCCAGGGGCCCAGGCGCTCTAGGCGTTCGAGCGCGCGCGCGGTGGCCTGCTGGTCGTCGTTTTCGCTGCGCAATGCCAGCGCCTGATAGGGCAGATCGACCTTTTCTATGCTTACGGCCGCGTGCTTGAGTTCCGGCTGTTTGGAAAACGGGTCGAAACTGGAAGGCATGAGCAGGTTTGCGCCGGGACTGTTCAGCACAGTGCTGCTCCAGTGCATGGACACGAAACACTGGCCGGCGCGCACTTCGTCGGTCGCGCGCGCGCGGAGGATGACCGCCCCGCGCCGGCTTTTCACGCGCACCAGCTGACCGTCGGTGACGCCGCGCCGCTCCAGATCTTCGGGATGCAGATCGATGCGCGCCTCTTCGACGTGGTTATACAGCTGCGCCACCTTGCCGGTGCGGCTCATGGTGTGCCACTGGTCGCGCAAGCGGCCGGTTGTGAGATGCAGCGGAAAGCGCGCATCCACGCTTTCGGCGGTAATGGCCTTGGTGGGCACGACGAAACGCGCGCGCCCGCTCGGCGTTTCGAAGCGGAAATTTTCATACAGGCGCGCGCGGCCGCCCGTCGCGCCCTGCGGGTAGGGCCATTGTTGCGGGCCCATCGCGTCGAGCAGCGCATACGACAGGCCGGTAATGTCGAGGTCGCGCCCGCGCGTGCTTTCCACGTGTTCGGCGAACACCGCTTCGGGCGCCGCATAGTCGAACAGGCGCGCCGCGTCGCTCCGACCCATGCGCGGGCCCAGCGCCAGCGCGAAATCGCGCATGATGCGCCAGTCCGCGCGCGCCTCGCCGGGCGCCGCCAGCGCTGGCGTGACGTGCGTGATGCGGCGTTCGGAATTGGTTACCGTGCCTTCCTTTTCGCCCCAGGTCGCCACCGGCAGCAACAAATCGGCATAGGCGGCGGTTTCGATATTGCGGTAGGCGTCCTGCACCACCACGAAGTCGCAGGCGGCCAGCGCCTCGCGCACCAACTGCTGTTCGGGCAGCGAGTGGGCCGGGTTGGTGCATGCCACCCAGAGCGCCTTGACCTTGCCGGCGCGCACGGACTGGAACAGTTCCACCGCGGTCAGGCCGGGCTTGTCGGGCACGCTTTCGACGCCCCACAGCGCGGCCACTTCGGCGCGGTGCGCCGGGTTGGCCATGTCGCGGTGCGCGGACAGCAAATTGGCGAGCCCGCCCACTTCGCGTCCGCCCATGGCATTGGGCTGACCGGTCAATGAAAACGGGCCGCTGCCGGGCTTGCCTATTTTGCCCGTGGCCAGAGACAGCGCGATCAGCGCGGCGCCGTTGTGCGTGCCGTGGGTGGATTGGTTGAGGCCCTGGCACCACATGGACAGCGCGGCCGGCGCTTCACCCCACCAGCGCGCGGCGGTCACGATGTCTTCGGCTTTCACGCCGCACACACGCGCCGCCACCACGGGGGTGATTTCGCGCACGTGCTCGCGCAGTGCGTCGAACCCTTCCGTATGGTCGCGTATGAAGGCGTTGTCGCAGTAACCTTCCCACAACAGCACGTTCAGCATGGCGTTATAGAGCCATATGTCGGTACCGGGCAGAATGGCCAGATGCAGGTCGGCACCCGCCGCGGTGTCGGTGCGGCGCGGATCGACCACGATCATTTTCATGTGCGGGCGCGCGCGGCGCGCGTCCTCGACGCGCCGGAACACGATGGGGTGCGCATAGGCGGTGTTCGAGCCG
>JAEUNN010000175.1 GCA_016791085.1 Rhodocyclaceae bacterium
TTCATGACCGCACGCTGGGCCGAACTGCCGCACGAGCTGCTGGGCCGCGTATCGAACCGCATCATCAACGAAGTGCGCGGCATCAATCGCGTCGTGTACGACATTTCCGGCAAGCCTCCGGCGACCATAGAGTGGGAGTAGATCGGGCGGGGCAAAGGCCGCGGCTCGGATAGGCCGAAAAGCGTCATCGCGCCGCGCCGTCAGTCAGGCGCAAGGTGAATTTTCGACATTCGCGGCGCGCAAGTGCCCGCAAACATGTTTGGCGCGCACACTCCGGCACCGGCGTGCCAGTCGCGCGGACCTTACGGGCGGCTTTTCCCTCAGCTACGCCTGCGTCGCCCCGCGCAGCGATACAACGCCCCGCACAGGCAAGCGCGCTGGTCCTGTATCCGGGTGTGGACCTTTCTCCCTGCATGCAGTACACTGCGGCCCGCGTACTACTTATATAAATATAGGCGTGGTTTCACGCCTTTAAGTACGTGTGGTTTCGTGCCGCCTCGCGCGGCGCAGGCCCCCTCCTGATGGACCCCCAGGGAAAACTTGCAGTGATTGCGGCCCGGACGTGTTCCGTAGCGGCCGCTCGTGCTGCGCTATTCAAGCGTCCGGACGCAACACGGACGGCGGATCGCCGCGGTCGAAAAAGCCCGGCACGTCGCGGCGTGGACATTTGCACTAACGCTGCGATTCTTACGGATCGGTAAAACCACCATTTAACTACTTATTAAGATGCCGATTTCGACAATATCTGGATAGACATGGTTTTCATAATCACAAATTTCTGGAAGCACTGGTTTGCGGGTATCAATTTCCTGACAAATGGCTTATACAAGCGTCGACAGGCCACGATCGACAATGCTCAACTAGTTGAAATTACGTTCATTTATTTACGAATGCCGAGCAACGGCAATGTCTGAACCAGACAATCAGGTGAATACATATAAAAGCTTAAAATTTTTAATACAGACATATTTTGCGTACCATTTTGATCACCTGTTACCCGCCATATACCCGCACATATAGTCAACAAATGGTTGTGTCGAGAACATGGTGCATGGTATTCTGTAAGCACCTTAATAGCTGCACAGAATCATCCGGAGCGAGCCATGCCCTACGCCTTGCCGCAAACCTATTCCCTGCTCGGTGGCAACACCGTAACGTCCGCCATCGCAACACGCACGGACGATTACGCCGCCTCCATCGTGACTGGCGGTCGCCTCAGCCTCGGAGGTTCGGCAACGGGCAATCTTGAATCCTTTGGCGACCGCGACTGGTTCGCAATCACCCTGACGGCCGGCCGGACGGTGCAGTTCGATCTGCGCGGATCAAGTGTCGGCCAAGGCACGCTGCGCGACCCCTACCTGTGGCTGCTTGGCTCCAACGGGGCGGTCATCGTGGGTAATGACGATGGCGGCGGCAGCCTCAATTCGCGCATCGTCTATACGCCGTCCGTGTCTGGCACCTTCTATCTGTCCGCCGCGGCGTATGGCGACGGCTATACCGGCACCTATACGCTGACTGCGCGCGATTACGATGTAACCAGCCCTACCCTGCTGTCGAGCAATCCCGCCGACAGTGCCACCGGCGTCGCGGTTGGTGCCAATATCGTGCTGAATTTCAGCGAAGCCGTACGCGCCGGTACCGGCACCGTCACGCTCACCAACCTCGATACCGGTGGGGTCCAGACCATTTCGGCCGGCGACACCACGCAGATAAGCTTCTCCGGCTCGACGATGACGATCAATCCGTCTGGCGATCTGGCTGCCGGCCGCCGCTATGCGGTAACCGTTAGCAGCACCGCGGTGTTCGACCTGGCAAACAATCCCTATGCCGGGCTGGGGTCGGGCGCACTCGATTTCACAACCCAGTACACCGACGATTACGCAGGCTCGCCGGCCACCGCCGGACGTCTTGCCGTTGGCGCTGCCGTGACCGGCAATATTGAAGTACGGGGTGACCGCGACTGGTTCGCAGTAACGCTCGCAGCGGGACAAACCGTGCAGTTCGACCTGCAGGGCGCGGGTTCAGCCCAGGGCACCCTGGCCGACCCCTATCTGCGATTATTCAACTCGGCCGGCACCCAGCTTGCCACCAATGATGATGGTGGCAGCTTTCTGAATTCGCGGCTGGCATTCACGCCTACGAGCGCCGGCACCTATTATGTGGCGGCTGGCAGCTACCTCGACTCGATCATGGGCACCTACCGCCTCAGTGCGTCCAGCGTGGATGCCACGGCACCCATATTGCAGTCGGCCAGCCCCGCCGACGGCGCCACCGGCGTGGCGGTGGGCGCTAACATCGTGCTCAGCTTCAACGAGGCAGTGCAGGCCGGTCCCGGCACCATCACGGTGACAGACCTCGACACGGGCGCAAATACGCTCATTTCAGCGCGCGACACGGCCCAGGTCAGCATTTCGGGCAGCACGCTCACCATCAATCCCATCGCCGATCTCGCCGCCGGCCATCATTACGGCGTGAGCGTAAGCAATAGCGCAATTTTCGACCTGGCGGGCAATGCATACGGCGGATTCGGGTCAAGCGCGCTGGATTTCACGACCTCCTACCCGGACGACTACGCGGCTTCGCCAGCGACGGCCGGGCGCCTTGCGGTGGGCGCATCGGTGACCGGCAACATAGAACAGATGCGCGACCGTGACTGGTTCGCCATTACGCTTACGGCCGGACAATCCGTGCAGTTCGACCTGCAGGGGGCCGGGACGGCCCAAGGTACCCTGCGCGATCCCTTTCTGCGCGTGTACAACGCTAGCGGGACGGAACTTGCCGGCAACGACGACGGCGGCAGCAATTTGAATTCGCGCATCGTGTTTACGGCGTCCGGCGCGGGCACCTATTTCGTCTGTGCCGGAGCGTTCGGCGATGCGCTTACGGGCACCTACCGCTTGAGTGCCGGCGTCGCGGACGCCATTGCACCCACACTCGTGTCCATCAGCCCAGCCGACGGCGCCACCGGGGTTGCGGTCGGGACGAATATTTCGCTTACATTCAGCGAATCCGTGCGGGCCGGCAGCGGCCAGATCATGCTGACCAATCTGGACACTTTGGCGTCGCGCACCATTTCGGTTACCGACACCAGCCAGGTCACGTTTTCCGGCAACACGATGGTCATCAACCCCAGCGCCGACCTGACCGCGGGCGGGCATTACACAGTCAGTATTGTCAATGGTGTCGTGCAGGACGCTGCCGGCAACAGCTATGCCGGTCTGGGCTACGGCAACTACGATTTCACGACGCTATCCACTGACGACTATGCCGCTTCCGCGTCTACCACCGGACGGCTCACGGTAGGAGGATCCGCGACCGGAAACATCGAAACCGCAAATGACCAGGACTGGTTTGCCGTCACGCTGACAGCCGGACAGTCCGTACAGATCGACCAGCAAGGCGCCGGCACCGGCCAGGGCACCCTGGCCGACAGCTTCTTGCGGCTGTACAACTCCAGCGGCACGCTCATCGCCTCCAATGACGACGGCGGCAGCAACTTCAATTCGCGCATCATGTATACGCCCACCAGTACCGGCACCTATTACGTGGCGGCCGGCGGGTTCTCAACCCAAACGGGCACATACCGGGTAAGCGTGGGCAGTGTCGACAGCGCAGCGCCGCGCTTGTTATCGTCGTCGCCGGCAGACGGCGCCGCGGGCGTTGCGCCCGGCGCAAACATCGTGCTGAATTTCAGCGAAAACGTACGTGTCGGCGCCGGCAATTTCACGCTCACCAACCTCGATACCGGCACCGCGCTGAATATCGCCGTGACGGACACAAGTCAGGTCACCATTTCGGGATCCACGCTGACCATCAATCCCGCCAGCGACCTGACCGCCGGGCGTCGTTATGCGCTAACTGTCGGCCAGGGTGTGGTGCTTGACGCATCCGGCAACACCTACGCCGGTCTGCCAGCCGGCGCGCTCGACTTCACAACCGCCACGCCGGGCGACGACTACGCCGGCACCACCGCGACCAGCGGCCGTCTTTCGGTGGGCGGCAGCGTTACCGGCAGCATAGAAACGCGTGGCGATCAGGACTGGTTTGCGGTTAGCTTGAATGCCGGCCAGACCGTCCAACTCGAGCTGCAAGGCGCCGGATCCAGCCAGGGCACGCTGGCCGATCCCTACATGCGCCTGCTCAGCAGCAGCGGCAGCGTGCTGGCGACCAACGACAACGGCGGCGGCGCGCCTTACGATGCGCACATCACCTACACGGCCGCTACGGCGGGAACCTATTTCGTGTCGGCGGAGGCGGCGGGCGGAACCTACACCGGAACTTACCGCCTCAGCGCGGGCGGTGATGATTTCCTGGCCACCACGGCCACCACCGGGCAGGTCAGCGTGGGCGGCAGCGCCACCGGACGCGTCGAAGTCGCCGGAGACCAGGACTGGTTCGCCGTGACACTCAATGCCGGCACGTCCTACACGATCCGCGAATTTGCGGCCAGCGGCCAAACGCTGGCCGACACCTTCATACGCGGCATATACAACTCGGCGGGCGTGCTGCAAGCCAATACGATCAATGACGATGCCGACGGCAGCCTGAGTTCGCGCGTGACCTTCGCTCCCTCCGTGTCGGGCACCTACTATATCGCCGCCTCGGGGTATGGCAGCGACACCGGTACGTACAGCGTGTCGGTGGCATCCCAGTCCAACCTGGCGCCCCAGGTCACCGCGACCATACAGAACCAGATCGCACCGGAAGGCCAGGCATTCGCCTATCGCATGCCCTGGAACGTATTCACCGATCCGGAAGGACAGCAACTGAGTTTCCGGGCCACCTTGGCCGACGGCACGGCATTGCCGTCGTGGCTGTCGTTCGATCCGGCCGCGCAGATATTCACGGGCACGCCGGGCGCGGGCGCCGGCGACATCACCGTGCGTCTGACCGCAACCGACCCGGGTGCCGACCTTAACCCCGCCACTGCGGCCGACAACCTGTCTGTCAGTACCACATTCACAATCAGCACCCCGGCCGCCGCCGACGATTACGCCGCAAGCTATCTCACGACCGGCAGCGTGGCGCCGGGCGCCAGCGCATCCGGCAACATCGAAACGGCAAACGACCAGGACTGGTTCCGCGCAACGCTCACTGCCGGCCAAACCTATGTGATCAATCTGCGCGGCATCAGCGGAACCGGCAGCCTTCCCGACACCTACCTGCGCGGCATTTATTCCTACAATCCCGCTACCAACGCGACCACGCTGATGTCCGGCACCTCCAACGATGACTACGGCGGCAGTCTGTACTCGCAGGTCAGTTTCACGCCCAGCACCACGGGCAGCTATTTCATCGCGGCCGGGGGATACGGCAACAATATCGGACGCTATACGCTCTCGGTTTCCGGCGGCTCTACCGGTACGACCGGCAATCATGCTCCGACCGTCAACGCGGGCATACCGGACCAGACCGCGACAGAAGGAAGCGCCTGGACCTACACCGTGCCCACCAATGCGTTTACGGACCTGGACACGGGAAGCAATGGCACGCTGACTTACTCGGCCACGCTGGCCGACAATTCGGCCCTGCCCGCCTGGCTCACGTTCAACCCGAGTACCCGCACTTTCAGCGGCACCCCGCCGGCCGGCAGCAACGACCTGTCGGTGCTCGTGACGGCGCGCGACGGCGGCGGATTGTCGGTCAGCGACGGCTTTACGCTGAATACGCCGGCGCCCGGCACCTCCAACGGCAGCGGAACCTGGACCGTCATGGTGTATCTGGCGGCCGACAACAGCCTGGACGCGTTTTCCTTGCGCGACATCAACGAGATGGAGTCGCTGAACCTGCCCAGCAACGTGAATATCGTGATCGAACTGGACCGCGCGGGTTCAAACAATACCTATCGCGGACGCGTCCAGCACGATAACAACACCACTGCGATTGGCGGCTACACCTCCATCAGCGAGATCAATTCTGGCGACCCGGCAAGCTTGCGCGACTTCATCAACTGGTCCGCCTCGAATTACCGCGCCGATCATTACGCGCTGGTGGTATGGGACCACGGTGGCGGACTTGCGGGCACGAGCTGGGACGACAGCAGCTTTGGCGCCAACCTGTCGATCGCCGAATGCACGAGCGCGATTTCCGATTCCGTACTGGGCACTAACGGTTTCGATGTCATCGGCTTCGACACCTGTTTGCAGGGCATGGTCGAACAGGCCTATGACCTGCGCAATCTTGCCGACTACGTCGTGGCGTCACAGGACCTGGAACCCGGCGACGGCTGGGATTACGCCGGCTGGCTGCAATCCCTGGCAAACAATCCAAATACGTCGGCGCGCGACCTCGCCATCAGTGCCGTAAATTCCTACGGCGCCTATTACAATCATGGCGAAACCCTGGCCGCCGTGCAGACCAGCAGCCTGACCGGACTGCGCGATGCCATCAACGCGTTTTCCGATGCCACGGTAAATGCCACGTCGGCACAGTGGACCGCGCTACGTAGCGCGCGCAGCGGTGTCACCGACTACAACTACGCCAGCTACCTCGATCTCGCAGCGTATATGGATAACGTTGCTGCGTCCGCTACTTTGGCAGGCACTATCGCCACGCGCGCGGCGGCTGTCAGCACGGCGCTGCGCCAAGCCGTGGTGGCGACCACCGCGGTCGGTGGCGTCGGCAACCTCGGGATGGACGACAACGGGCTGTCGATTTACCTTCCGACCTCTTTGCAGTCGGCCACCGCCGCCGATTATTCCGCCAATAACCTCGCTTTCGTTGCAGATTCCCGCTGGAGAACCTATTTGACCAACCTCGCATCGCATTGATGAAAGAAGGCGAGCTACCAGTACGCAATACGGCGATCGAATGTCTGGCCGCCGTCGCGCAGCACCATGGCATCAGCGTCGCGGTCGAGCGGCTGCTGCACGAGCACGCCCTGGAAGCCGGTGAAACGCCCACGGCCAAACTATTGACCGTGGCGCGTGCGGTCGGATTGAAGGCCCGCACGGTTCAATTCAGCTGGGATGAACTGGTGTCCTGCCAGGGCGTATTCCCGCTGCTCGTGCGGCGCGCCGATGGCAGCACGCTCATCGTGGTCGGCATTCGCAACGAAGGCGCGTTCGTGGTTGACCCCCTGGCGCCCAATCCGGCGCCCACCATGGTCCCGGCCGACCTGTTCCGCAACACCTGGCAAGGCGAAACCATACTGCTCAAGCGCGAATATGCGCTCGACGACACCGAACAGCCGTTCGGGCTGCGCTGGTTCATACCGGAAATCCTCAAGCACAAGGCGCATTTCCGCGACATCGCACTGGCGGCGCTGGCCCTGCATTTCATTGCGCTCGCCACGCCGATATTTTTCCAGCTCATCATCGACCGCGTACTCGTGCATCAAAGCTATTCAACGCTTTACGTGCTGGCCGGCGGCATGGTGGTGCTGCTCGTTTTCGAGGCCGTGCTGGGCTTCCTGCGCCAGGACTTGCTGCTCGGGGCGACCAACAAGATCGACATGCGCCTCGCGCGGCGCACGTTTTCGCACCTGCTCGCACTGCCCATCGACTATTTCGAAAGCGCCAGCGCGGGCGTGATCGTGCGCCACATGCAACAGGCCGAAAAGATCCGTCAGTTCCTGACCGGACGGCTGTTCCTGACGGTGCTGGATGCCAGCGCGCTGGTCGTGTTCGTGCCTCTCCTGTTTTTGTACAGCGCGAAACTGGCGCTCGTCGTACTGGTGTTCACGGCCCTGATCGCGGCCACCGTATTCGCACTGATAGGGCCGTTCCGCAGCCGCCTGCAGGCGCTTTATGCGGCCGAGGGCGAGCGCCAGGCCATGTTGGTCGAAACCATCCATGGCATGCGTACGGTCAAGTCGCTGGCCATGGAGCCACTACAGCGCAAACAGTGGGACCGGCGCGCAGCCAGCGCCGTGAACATGCATTTCAACGTTGGCCGCATTTCCATCACGGCCCAGGCGCTTACCGGCCTGCTGGAAAAACTGATGTTGGTCAGCGTGATCGTGCTGGGTGCCCAGGACGTATTCGACCTGCACATGACCGTGGGCGCGCTGATCGCCTTCCAGATGATTTCCGGCCGTGTCGCCGGCCCGCTGGTGCAGATCGTGTCGCTGGTGCATGAGTACCAGGAAACCGCGATTTCCGTGCGCATGTTGGCGGAGATCATGAACCGTCCGACCGAGGGCCGCGGTGCGGGCGGCGGCCTGCGTCCGGCGTTTTCCGGGCGCATCGAATTCGACAGCGTCGGTTTCCGTTATCCCGGCATCACCACGCCGGCGCTGGACAACATTTCCCTGCGCCTGCCGGCCGGCATGGTGCTGGGCCTGGTGGGGCGCAGCGGTTCCGGGAAAAGCACCTTCACGCGCCTGGTGCAGGGACTTTATCCGGTACAGCAAGGCGTGATTCGTTTCGACGGCGTGGACGTGCGCGAACTCGACCTGATCCACCTGCGCAAAAGCATAGGCGTCGTGCTCCAGGACAACTTCATGTTCCGCGGCAGCGTGCGCGACAACATCGGCGCCACCAAGCCCGACGCGCTTTTCGAAGAAATCGTCGCGGCCGCGCAGGCAGCCGGCGCCGACGAATTTATCGAGCGCCTGCCCAAGGGCTACGACACGCTGCTGGAAGAAAATGCGGCCAATCTTTCGGGGGGGCAGCGCCAGCGTCTGGCGATTGCGCGCGCCTTGCTGCCGCAGCCGCGCATCCTCATCCTGGACGAAGCTGCCAGCGCGCTCGATCCGGAAAGCGAAGCCATATTCATCCGCAACCTTGCGAAAATTGCGGTCGGCAAAACCGTCATCATCGTTTCGCACCGGCTATCCACGCTGGTCAATGCCCACGCCATCGTCGTGCTGGAACGCGGCCGCATCGTCGGTGCCGGGCGCCACCAGGAGCTGTTGGGCCGTTGCGAAGAGTACACGCGTCTATGGAACCAGCAGTCGAGCCACCTGTAGGCCCGCCCCGCCCTGCGGCCGCGGCTCGTCCCGGTCCGCCCGCTGCCGCGCTCGAATTTCTGCCCGATGCGGACGCGATCGAACAGCGCCCCATGCACCGCGGGCGCTCGCTCACGCTGCATGTCTTGCTCGCCCTGCTGGTCATACTGTTGATCTGGGCAAGCATTGCCGAAGTCGATGAAGTCGTGGTCGCGCGCGGCAAACTTGTGACCCCGCTACCCAATATCGTGCTCCAGCCGCTCGAAACATCCATCGTGCAGAGCATAGACGTGCGCGTCGGCCAGGTCGTGAAAAAGGGCGCCACGCTGGCCCATCTCGATCCGACCTTCGCCAGTGCCGATGCCGCGCAACTGCGCGCCCGCGTGCAGAGCCTGGACGCGCAGCTTGAACGCCTGCAGGCCGAACAGGACGGCAAGGCGCTGCCCTTAGGCAATCACGGTGGAGATAGCCAGCTGCAGGAGCGCATTTACGACGAAAAGCGCGCCAACTACGCGGCGCGGCTAACCCGGCTCAACGAAAGCCTGGACCGCCTGCGCGCGGCCATCAGCACCAATCGCCTGGACATAGGCAATCTCGAATCACGTGTCGGCTCGCTGCGCGAAATCGAAACCATGCTCGACAACCTCAGCAAAAAGGAATACGTGTCGAAAATGAAGTTGCTGGAAAGTCGCGAGCGGCGCCAGGAAGTCGAGCGCGAACTGGAACTGGCACGCAATCGCTCCACCGAACTGCAAAAGGAATTGCAAGGTGCCGAGGCGGAACGCAACGCCTTCACCCGCGAATGGCGCCAGAAAACCATAGAAGAACTGGTTGCCGTGAAGCGCGAACGCGACGCGCTCAACGAACAGCTGCAAAAAGCCAACCGGCGCAGCACGCTGGTCACCTTGAACGCACCCGATGACGCGGTGGTGCTTGAAATCGCACAGCGCTCGGTGGGATCCGTCGTGAAAGAAGCCGAACCGTTATTCACGCTGGTTCCTCTGGGTACCGAACTCGAGGCGGAAGCCCGCATCGACGCGGCCGACATAGGGTTCGTAAAGGCCGGCGACCCGGTGCGCATCAAGGTCGATGCATTTCCGTTCCAGAAGCACAATGTCGCAACAGGCGACGTGCGTACGCTGAGCGAGGACGCATTCACGCGCACCCGCGCTGAACTTGCCGCGGCGACGCAAAGTGACGCGTATTACCTGACCCGTATCCGGATTACCGGCACACCCTTCCGCAACCTGCCGCGCGGCAGCCGGCTCACCCCGGGCATGACCCTGGCAGCCGAAATCAACGTCGGCAAGCGCAGCGTCATTTCGTATTTCCTGTACCCGCTCATACGCTCGCTCGACGAAGCCATACGCGAGCCGTGACGGGCACCACTCGCCGCTGGCCCCAGGACCGCTTCGTGCGCTTGCCCCGACGCGACCGGCCGTGACGCACCGCGCCCCGATCGCAGGCCCGGGCACAGCTCGACTGC
>JAEUNN010000205.1 GCA_016791085.1 Rhodocyclaceae bacterium
AGCACCGTGGCGTACAGGCGCACGCCGCTCGCCCAGGCGACGCCCAGCATGAGCGCGAGGCTATTGGCGAGTTCCATGGCGGGGTTGCTGTGGCATCAGCGGCCCCGCGTGCAGGGCTTGTGCCCCATGCGCAGCCTGCACGCGGCGCGCGGCCGCGTACACTGTGCCTGCAGCAGCGCAATCCGCGCAAGGGGACGGGCGCGGATTGCGCCGTCGCACCGCCAGCGGCTTACCCTGGCGCGCCGGCCGGCCGGTGGCGCGCATGCCCGCGCGCCAGGCGCGCGCGGGGCGGTGGATCATGCACAGCCGCGCCTGCCCGCCGCGCAATGGCGCCCGGCGCGAAGCCGGCGGCTCAGGCCGGCTCGCAGGCGCGCTCGAGCGTCGAACGGCGCAGCCAGCGCGATTCGAGCTGCAACAGTTTGCCCTTCAGGCGCAGCGCGGGCTTTTCCACGCAATGCCAGGATAAGGCCGCGAACACCGTTACCGCCAGCAGTGCCAGCGGCGCATTGAGGTACCACTCGCGCGACCAGGGCAACAGGTTGGCAAGCGCCTGCTGCACCACGAAGCCGTACAGAAAAATCCCGTACGAATAGTCGGCGCCGTCCAGCAGGCGCAGGCGGCGGAAATTCGTCAGTCCGATATACACACAGGCGTAAGTGATGGCCGGCGGCGCCAGATAGTCGCCGCCCGGCACCCAGGCCAGCAGCACCCAGGCGCTGCCCAGCGCGGCCAGAAAATACCCGGCGTGTAGGCGGATGCGGTCCTGGTACAGGTAACAGGCCACGCCGCACAGGAAACACACCACCAGCAGCGTGCCGGACATGGGGCCGCCCGGCACGAGGCGCAATGAACCATCCATGGCGCGCCAGCCGAAATGCGCGGCCGCAAGGCCCAGCGCGGCCAGCGGGTAGATGGCCGGCCAGCGCCGCCCGCCCGCAGCCGCCAGCAGCAACAGGCTCAGATAGCAGTAAAGCTCGAAAGGCACCGTCCATAACTGGCTATTCACGGTCACCGGCTGCGGGTTGTGCAGGAACACGCCGGGCAAGGCGAAGGACACATGGCCGGTCGTGTTCACGAGGTAGCGGTAGAACACCGGGTCGGAAAAATAATCCGCCAGCGGCAGCGTCGTGAAGAGCGGGCCTATCAATAGCGCCGACAGCAGAACTTCCACGGTCAGCGCCGGATAAATGCGCAGGAAGCGCAGCCCCAGGAATGCGCCTATGCTGCGCGTGCGCAACAGGCTGCCGGCGACCAGAAAGCCGCTCAGCGCGAAAAACATGGGCAGGATGAGGCGCACCGCCCCGCGCAGCGGCGAATCGTACAAATCGGCATCGGCGGCCAGGCCGTGGCTGATGCCCACCGCATGGACCAGCACCACCAGCAGCGCCAGCACGATGCGCAGGTAGTCGAAGCCGCTGGGCCGGCCGCCGGTCAGTTCGAGTCGTGCGGCGATACTGATCGCGCCGGTGCCGGCCCGGCTGGCCACGCCCTCAACCACGCGCGTCGCCCCAGCGCAGCGCGGAACTTTCGTCGCCCTGATACACGGTATTGCCGTGCCGGTCCACGCAGTAATCCGGCGACACGATCATGTCTTCGACGGCCATGCCTGCGCCTATGCGCGTGTATTCGAACAGCACGCTGCGCGCCACGCGCGCGCCGCCGCGCACATGGCAGCCATGGCCTATCCAGGTCGGGCCTATGATGGTGGCGCCGGCATCCACGCGCGCGCTGGCGCCTATATACACCGGGCCGCTCAGGTGCACATCGTCCCAATCCACACGCGCATTCAGGCCGGTCCACACGCCCGGCCGCATTTCCCGCCCGGGCATGTCGGCGTGCGCGACTTCGCCTTTCAGCACGCGCTGCAGCACCCACCAGTAGTCGCTCACGCGGCCTATGTCTATCCAGTTGAAAAAGCGCTTTTGCGCATAGAACGGCAAATCGTTCCTGACCAGCAGCGGGAACAACTGGCTGCCGATGTCGAACGCCTGGCCGGGCGGCACGTGGTCCAGCACCTGCGGCTCGAAAATGTAGATGCCGGTACTGGCGTGGCAGGAGCGCGCCTCTTCGGCGCTGGGCTTTTCCTGAAACGACAGCACGCGGCCGCGCGCATCCGACAGCACCACGCCATAGTTATGCACTTCCTTGCGCGACACTTCGGCGGTCACCACGCTGGCGATGGCGCCGCGGGAGCGGTGCTCGTGCACGGCCGCGCCGATATCCAGGTCGATCAGCGCGTCGCCGCACAGCACTATCGTGGTGTCGTCGAAAAAGCCGCTGAAATCCTGGATGCGCCGCATGCCGCCGGCCGACCCCAGCGGGCGCGGCACGACTTCGCCGTGTTCGCGCTCGCCCTCGTAGGAATAGCCTATCTGCACGCCCCAGCGATGCCCGTCGAGAAAATAGTCTTCGATGCGGCGATGGTGATGCGCCACATTGACCATGATTTCCCGCACGCCATAGCGCGCCAGGTGTTCGATCAGATATTCCATGACCGGCTTGCCCAGTATGGGCACCATGGGCTTGGGCAGATCGCGCGTGAGCGG
>JAEUNN010000024.1 GCA_016791085.1 Rhodocyclaceae bacterium
CGGAAAGGTTACACCGAGCGTCGCGGCAGCGTTTTTCGCCGCGCCGCCACACGCAGAACCATACTACTACATATAGTGGTTTGATGCGAGTTTCAAACTACACGTAGTGTAGTGATCGTGCGGGCGCAACGCAAGCGGGAAATCCCGGCGGGCAGCGCGCGACGGGTGAAGCGCCCGCGCGGGCCGCTACTCGTGACGATTAAAAGTGGAACTCGGTAACTTGTTCGACGCCGCGACGGCCGCGCCGGCCGTCAAGTATCGCGGCATGGGCGTGCAGCCAGGAGTACGTTATGGTGCACGGCACGCGCAGGCACGCCGGCTAGTCGTGCAGGAGGCGTTTCAGGCGCGGCCAGTCGAAATGCGGTCCGGGGTCGGTTTTGCGTCCGGGTGCGATGTCGCTGTGCCCGGCCAGGGCCACCCCGGGATGGCGGCGGCCTATGCGCCTCAACACGGCGGCCAGGCGGCGGTACTGCGCGGTTTCGAACGGCAGCGTGTCGCAGCCTTCAAGCTCTATGCCTATGGAAAAATCGTTGCAGCGTTCGCGCCCCTGCCAGTTGCTTGCGCCGGCGTGCCAGGCACGCGCGCGCGTAGACACGAATTGCAGCAGCGTGCCGTCGCGGCGGATCAGAAAATGTGCCGACACACGCAAATGCGCGATCGTGGCGAAATACGGATGTGCGGCGGCGTCCAGGCGGTTGGTGAATAGCTGTTCCACATACGGCCCGCCAAACTGGTCGGGCGGCAGGCTGATCGCGTGTATCACCACCAGATCGACGTGCACGCCGGGCGGCCGCTCATCCTGATTGGGCGAATCGACGCGCCGCGCGCCGGACAGCCAGCCGTCGCCGCGCAGTACGCCCAAAATCTGCCCGCGCGCACGCCTAGCGGGCGTCTTCATTCATGCCCAGGCGTTCCATGCGGTAGCGCAGGGAGCGGAAGGTGACGCCCAACAGCTTGGCCGCGGCAGTGCGGTTGTAGCGCGTCTGCGCCAATGCGTCATGGATGGCCTGGCGCTCGAC
>JAEUNN010000030.1 GCA_016791085.1 Rhodocyclaceae bacterium
GAGCAAACTTTCATAGCCCTGATAGTCGGCCTGATCGACCACTATGTTGCCGTCGGCGTCGCGCACGCGCAGCGCGCCGTGATAAAGGTCGAGTGCGCCGTCGGCCGCCACCAGGCCCATGCTGCTGCTGCGGAAGGCGCCGAACCTGTCGTAGAGCGCGCGGTTCTGGGTGTGCAGGCGCTTGATCAGTTCCACCGCCTCGCGGCACCACAGCACGGTCTGTTCTATGTCCGCGCGCAAGGCCGCGCGCTCTTCGGCGCTCAGGCACTTATTGACGCCGCCGGGCACCGACCCGGTGCCATGCACGCGCTTGCCGGCGGTATGGCGTATGACTTCCTGGCCGTATTTGCGCAGCAGCACGCCCTTGCGGGCGATGTCGGGGTGCGCGTCTATCACGCCCACGATATTGCGCCGCGCCGCTTCGGCGTCGAACCCGAACAACAGGTCGGGCGAGGACAGATGGAAAAAGTGCAGCGCGTGAGATTGCAGGATTTGCCCATAGTGCATGAGCCGGCGCATTTTTTCGGCGGTCGGCGTCAGTTTGCGCGCGCCCACGATAATGTCCATGGCCTTGGAGGCGGCCAGATGGTGCGATACCGGGCATATGCCGCACAGGCGCTGCACCATGACCGGAATTTCCCAGTACGGCCGGCCCTGCGCGATGCGCTCGAAGCCGCGGAATTCGACGATGTGCAGGCGCACCTGGTGCACGCGCTGCTGGGCGTCCAGCAATATGGTGACTTTGCCATGCCCTTCCACGCGCGATACCGGGTCGATGGCGACGCGTGTGAGCGGTTGGTCGGACGGTGCGGCGGTTTCCAGTTCAAAGCCCATGGCGAAAATTTCCTGCAAGGAATCAGTCGTAGTGGATCAGGCCGTGACGCAGGCTGGGTGTGCGGCCGGCGAGCAGGTCGGTGAGCAGTTTCCAGAATGCATCGGCGGGCGGCGGGCAGCCCGGCAGGAAATAATCCACCTTCACGACTTCGTGTATCGGATGCACCTGGTTGAGCGGCAGCGGCAATTCCGGATCGTTGGGGATTTCCGCGCCTTTGGCGAGGCCGGGGCGGCTGCGATACACCTCTTCGAGTATGTCGGCCAGATCGAGCGGATTGCGCAGCGCGGGCAGCCCTCCCGTGATGGCACAGGCGCCCACCGCCACCAGCGTGCGGCAGTGGTCGCGGAATTCGCGCAGCACATGCACGTTCTCGCTGTTGCACACGCCGCCCTCGACCAGACCTATGTCGCAAGGCCCGCAGTGTTTGATGTCGGTGAGCGGCGAGCGGTCGAACTGGACGCGCTCGATCAGCGCCAGGATGCGTTCGTCGATATCGAGAAACGACATGTGGCAGCCGAAACACCCGGCCAGCGATACCGTGGCAACTTTAAGTTTGTCGCTCACGGCGCGTCCTCCGCGGGCGGCGCGGGGGGCATTTGCGCGCTGATGGGCAAGGCGTCAAAGGCGCGGCGGCCTATGGGCACGGCAAAACCCACGCGCTTTTTGAGTATCACGCCGACCGGGCAAATCGAGGCGGCGCGGTCGGTCGCCGCGAAATTGGTGTCGGCCAGCCGCCCGGAGGCGCTATTCACGATGAGATGCGAGCGCATGCCGCGCCCGGCCAGCGCGAACACGTTCTTGCCGTCCTCGTCGCGGCTCGCGCGCACGCACAGTTCGCACATGATGCAGCGATTGAAATCGAGCATCACGTCGGGGTGGGAAGCATCCACCGGGCGGTCCGGATAAAAATGGTCGTAATGCGCATTGGTCATGCCCATTTCGTAGGCCGTGGCCTGCAGCGTGCAATTGCCGCTCTTTTCGCAGGACGGGCAGAAGTGGTTGCCTTCCACGAACAACATGTTGAGCAGGCGGCGGCGCTGGTCGTCGATTTCCGGCGTGCGGTTTTCCACCTGCATGCCCGGCCGCGCCTCCACGGTACAGGCCGCCACGCTGCGGCCGTCGGCCTTGACCAGGCACAGCTTGCAGGAGCCGTGCGGCGCGTAATCCGGATGCCAGCACAGGTGCGGAATGTAGCGTCCGGCGGCCTGCGCGGCCTGGATCACGGTCTGGCCGGGACGGCAGGGGATGTCCTCGCCGTCGAGCTGAAAAGTGGGCGTGTCGGTCATGGCTGGTGCTCGTTCGTAAGGTGCGCGGCGGGGTCGTCGCGGCCGGTCATGCGGCGCGCGCGCGACAGGGCCGCGTCCAGATCGAATGCCGGTTCGAAATGCAGGGAATGGATGCGCTTGTCGTAGGTCGGGCGGAATTTGCGCAAGGTGTCGAATATCGGGTTGGTGGCGGTGTGGCCCAGGCCGCAATGGCTGGCCGCCTGCATGAGCCGGTGCATGCGGAAAATTTCTTCTATGTCGTCGCGCGAACCGTGGCCGGCCGCGATCTTGTCCATATAGCGCGCGTTGATGGCGGTGCCGACGCGGCAGGGCGTGCAGAAGCCGCAGGATTCGTGCGCAAAAAAATGCGCGAAATTGCGCGCCATTTCAAACATGTCGCGGCTCTCGTCGAACACCATGAAGGCGCCCGCGCTGGGTACGTCCTCGAAAGCGATGCGGCGGTCGAATTCGTCCGCCGCCAGCGTGATTCCGGAAGGCCCGGACACCTGCACCGCCAGCGTGGCGCGCGCGCCGCAATCTTCGAGTATGCGCCGCACGCTTACGCCGAACGGGTATTCGTAAATGCCCGGGCGCTCGCA
>JAEUNN010000047.1 GCA_016791085.1 Rhodocyclaceae bacterium
CGTGTATTTCCAGGTCGGCGCGGAATACGGCCTGTCCGGCGCGCGCGCACTGTGGCACGTCACCTTTCCGGCCATCCTGCCGCAGCTCATCACGGCCTTGCGGGTGGGCGCCGGTCTGGCCTGGCTGGTCGTGGTGGCGGCCGAAATGGTGGCCGGACGCGAAGGTTTGGGATTCGCCATCTGGGATGCGCGCAACGGTCTGCGCATCGATCTGTTGGTGTGCCGCATGATCGCCATAGGCTGCATAGGCATCGCCATCGATCTGGCGCTGTTGCAGCTTACCCGGCTCGATTCGGTGCGCTGGGGCTACGAGCGCTGAGCGCACGGGCCGGCAATTTCATTTCGGCGAGGACCGCAGCATGCACGTTCAATCCGCCGGCGTTTGTTACGAGGCCGATGCCGCGCGGCCGGATGGCGCCGCCGCGCCGCTCATCAGCGCGCGCGGCCTCGGCCACGCCTATGGCGCTTTTCCGGTACTGCGCGAACTGCGCCTGGACGTGGCGCCGGGTGAATTTCTGGCCGTGGTCGGACCTTCAGGCTGCGGTAAAAGCACTTTGCTGGCGCTATTGGCCGGCACGCGCCAGCCCACTTCGGGCAGCCTGCAGCGGCGCGCCGCCACGCGCATGGTGTATCAGCAGGACGGCCTGTTCCCCTGGCTCACCACGGCGGAAAATATCGCCCTGGGGCTGGATGCGCGCGCCGAGCCGGCAAGCCGCGCGCGCTGCCTGGACGAAATGCTGGAACTGATACGGCTCGCCGATTTCCGCGATCACTATCCGCACCAGTTGTCGGGCGGCATGCGCCGCCGCGTGGAACTGGCGCGCGTACTGGCCGGGCCGTCCGATCTGTTGCTCATGGACGAGCCGTTTTCCGCGCTGGATTACCAAACGCGCCGCCGCATGCACCGCGAACTGCAGTCCATGCTGGCGAGCTATCCGCGCGCGGTGGTGCTGGTCACGCACGACATCGAAGAAGCCGCCCTGCTGGCCGACCGCATTTTGCTGCTGTCGGACCGGCCCGCCACGGTGCGCAGCGAATTCCACCTGCCGCGCGGACGCGCGCGCGCCATCGGCGACAGCGACGTGCTGGAAGTGGTGGCGCGCATACACGCCGATCTGGCGCTCTGAGGCCGCAGCGGCAACCCAACCCGGCGCTGCGGCGCGCTTCCTCCCCGGCAAAAATAGCGGCCTGCGGCTCAAGGACGCTGCGCGTTTGCCGTTGCTCGTGCACCCGGCGCGGCCCAGCTGCGCCCAACCATTTTTGTTCGCGCGGCGCACCGCGCTTGGGGAGTCTGCACGTGGATCGCAATACATCACTCAAAACCCTGCTGCTGGGCTGCTGGGCCGCCGGCATCGCACTCATCGTGGCCGGCGCCCTGGGCGGCATCTGGCTGTGCGCCAACAGCCTCGGCATATTCGAGAACGAGGTGATGGCGCGCATGGCGCAGCGCCGCATGGTGAACCAGATCCAGCTGGATTTCAAAACCCAGGTACAGGAGTGGAAAAACGTGCTGCTGCGCGGGGCCGATGCGGCCGCGCGGGAAAAATACTGGAAGGCGTTCGAAACCGAGGAGCGCCTGGTACAGGAAGGCGCAGCGGCGCTGGCACCCAAACTGATGGATGCGCAGGCGCGCCAGTTGCTGGAAAAATTCAGCGCCGCGCACCTCACCCTGGGTGCCGCCTACCGCAAAGGTTTTGCGGCTTTCCAGGAAGCCGGCTTCGACCACCACGCCGGCGATCGCGCGGTCAAAGGCATAGACCGCGAACCGACCGAATTGCTGACCAGTTTGTCGCGTGCCGCCAGCGACAGCGCGCAAACCATGGCCGCCGATGCGGCCAGCACAGCGCGCACGGCGATTTACACCAGCATTACGGTCGTGCTGGTGGCGGTGGCGATAGGCCTGTTGCTGTTCCACGCGCTGGTGCAGACCCGCATCGTGCGGCCGGCTGCGCGCCTGGCGCAGGATTTGGAGCGCATCGCGGCGGGCGATTTCACCCAGCCCATCGCCCACAGCAGCGGCGACGAAATCGGGCGCATCGCACAGAGCGCCGAGCGCACGCGCGTGGACCTCGGCAACCTGGTGCGCGAAACGGCCGGCGCGGCGACCCGCGTCGCAAGTTCCGCCGACCAGCTTTCCGCCACCGTGAGCGGCGCCAGCCAAACCTCGGAGCGCGAAAACGCCTCGGTTTCGGCCGCCGCCTCGGCCATGGAACAAATGGCGGTGAGCGTATCGACCGTGGCGCGCAACGCCGAAGACGTGCGCCGCATGTCCAACGACAGTTATGAACAGGCACAAAGTTCGCAAGCCGGCTTGCAGCAGATCGCCGCGGAACTGGCCGCCGCGCATCAGGCGGCGGGTGGAATTACCAGCACCATGACCACCTTCGTGAGCAATGCGCGCTCGATAGGCCGCATGACGCGCGAAGTCAAGGACATCGCCGAACAGACCAATCTGCTCGCGCTGAACGCGGCGATCGAAGCTGCGCGCGCCGGCGAACAGGGACGCGGCTTCGCCGTGGTAGCGGACGAAGTGCGCAAGCTGGCGGAAAAATCCGCCCACACGGCGGAACAGATAGACGGCATCACCAAGGCACTGGAACAGGATTCCAGTTGCGTGGAGCGCTCGGTGGAACAGGGGTTCGGCGTGCTCGGCACGAGCGAACAGCATTTGCGCGAACTGGTCAGCGGCTTCGCCAGCGCCAACGACGCGATCGCCAAATCCAACAGCGGCATAGACGAAATCAGCAATGCCGTGAGCGAACAGACCTCGACCTGCCATCAGGTCGCGCGCGATGTGGAGAACATCGCCCACCTGTCGGAGGACATGCACCGCGCCTTGCAGCAAGCCGCCGGCGCTGCCGTGACGCTGCGCGAAATGTCGCGCACCCTGCAAAATTCGGCGAGCCGCTTCCGCGTCGCATAAGCCCGGCGGCCAGGCCAGCCGCGGCGCGCTGCGGGACATCCTGCGCGCGCCAGTCTTTGCGGGCGGAGCCGGCCGGCCACGGCGCCGTTTTTCGCGGCGCGCGCTCGCGCGGCGGCGGACGGCATTTCCCGCGCCGTGCTGCCGGCGCAGCGGTGCCGACACTAAAATGTCGGCTACACGTCGTGTTTGACCCTGACCCATACACGCCATGCCCGCCACCGATACCGCTGCATCCTGGCTGCAAGCTTTCCATTCCGGCGCCGACCTGCCCGGCGGCCTGGCATTTCGCGCCGCGCTGGAACAGGCCGGGCTCGATTACACGCCGGACAGCCTCACGCGCCTGGATCGCCTGTTGCGCCAGATCCGGCGCGAGCGCGCGCCCGAGCAGCGGGCCTTCATGGCAGACGCGGCGCAGCGCAATTTCGTGGTGCTGTCGGGCTTTTATTTCGGCACGCTGATCGCACGCTACACGCTGCAACGCGTGGACTGGTACCACCACGACGAACTGGATCAGGTGCTGGCAGCCGACGAAGTGCTCAAACTGCCGCACAGCCTGTCCACGTCACTGGTGTGCACCTTCCGCCGCGACGGCGAACTGGCGGCCTGGTTCCTGCCGCTCAAACCCCTGGTAAACATTTTGTTTCGCAGCGCGGACACGCCGGAACTGCTGGCGGCGGGCGACGCCCTCATGCAACGCGCGCTGGCCGCCCCCCTGCTGCAGGCGCCCGGCGCGGACGCGCCGGCCGCGGCGGCTGCCGACTATGCCGCGGCGGCGCTGCAGCGCATAGGCGCCCTGGCCGGCGCGGAACTGGCCAACGCGGTGCGCGCCTGGCTGGCCGAGGGCCGGCCGGCGGACCCGCAATTGCTGTACGAGAACAGCGCCGGCCGGCGCCGCGCGGCACGCAGCTGGGCGCGCGTGGACGCCGACCCGGTGGATACCTGCCGCGCGCGGCTGGCCTACCCCGAGCCGGATTGCGTGGGCGCCGCGCTAAGTTACTGCGGGCACATCAACCTG
>JAEUNN010000069.1 GCA_016791085.1 Rhodocyclaceae bacterium
GCCGACGACGAACTGGCGAATTCGCCGGAAGTCTGGCAGCAACTCATTTTTCCCGAAGAATTGCCGCGCGTGCTGGATAACTTTCACGAGCACGTGCGCACCCGCGGCGACACGCCGTATTACAACGAGGTGCGCTACCGACACAAAAATGGTTCGACGGTATGGGTAATCTGCGCCGGCAAGGTCGTGCAGTGGGGCGACGCCGGCGAGCCGGTACGCATGGTCGGCTGCCACATCGACGTGACGTCGCAGCACGAAAAGGTGGAAGAACTCATATTGGCCAATTCCCGCGCGGATAGCGCAAGCCGTGCCAAATCGGCTTTTCTTGCCAACATGAGCCACGAAATCCGCACGCCCATCCACGCCATCGTGGGCATGGCGCACGTGCTGCGCGGGCGCATCGGCGATCCGGGCCACCTTGCCATGCTCGGCAAGATCGATGCGGCCGCCGCGCATTTGCTTGGCGTGATCAACGACATACTCGACCTGGCAAGGATAGAGGCGGACAAACTGGTGCTGGATGACTCCAGTTTCATGCTGAACCAGGCCGTGGATAACGTGGCGTCGATGGTGGCGCAGCGCGTCGCGGCAAAAGGCCTGCAGTTGAAGGTCGAGGTGGCGGCGGATTTGGCGCTGGTCGGCGATGCCACGCGCTACACCCAGGCCTTGCTCAACCTGGCCGCGAATGCGGTCAAATTTACCGAGTCCGGCCAGATTTGCATACGCGTGTTTCCGCTACAGGTGACCGAAACCACGGTTGAATTGCGCAGCGAGGTCGAGGACAGCGGTCCGGGCATCGCCAACGAAGTGCTGCAGCGGCTGTTCGCGCCCTTCGAACAGGGGGACATGTCCTCAACCCGCAAGGCTGGCGGTTCCGGCCTGGGCCTTACCATCACGCGCCGGCTGGCGCGGCTCATGCAGGGCGACGCCGGCGTGGACACGCAGACTGGGCGCGGCAGCACTTTCTGGTTCACGGCCAGGTTCGGCGTCGATACCGGCCGGGCCGCGGATAAGCTTGCCAGCGTGCAGCGCGATTCGGGCGCCGAGCAACAGATCAAGACCGAATTTGCCGGCCGCTGCATCCTGGTCGCCGAGGACGAACCGGTCAATCAGGAAGTTGCCGCGCTCATCCTGCAGGATTTGGGCTTGCAGGTAGTGGTGGCCGAAAATGGCGAACAGGCCGTGCATAGCGTGCAGAACGGCGCGGTAGACCTGGTGCTCATGGACATGCAGATGCCGGTCATGAGCGGGCTTGCCGCGACCCGCGCGATACGCGCGCTGGGCGACAAGGGAGAACTGCCCATCGTGGCCATGACCGCGAATGCGTTCGAGGACGA
>JAEUNN010000106.1 GCA_016791085.1 Rhodocyclaceae bacterium
CAGCGGCTGCGCCCGGCGCTCGCGGAAACCAGCTACATCCCCTGCCCGCGCTGCAACGGCACCGGACACATACGCTCCACCGAATCCGCTGCGCTGCACATCCTGCGCATCATGGAAGAAGAAGCCATGAAGGACAACACCGGGGCCGTGCATGTGCAGGTGCCGGTGGACGTGGCGACCTTCCTGCTCAATGAAAAACGCCAGGAAATCCATGCCATAGAACTGCGCCACCGCGTGAACCTGGTGCTGATTCCGAACAAGTACCTGGAAACGCCGGCGCACGAAATCACGCGCCTGCGCCACGACCAGCTGAACCAGGAAGGCGGCGCCCAGCCGTCCTACACCATGGTGAGCCAGCCGGCCAGCGATACCTACCAGCCGCCCTCCTCGCTGCCGGCCGAAGACCGCCCGGTGCGCCAGGAAGCTGCGGTCAAGGGCATCACGCCGGCCCAGCCCGCGCCCATCGTGGAGCCCAAACCGGCACCTGTCGCGGCACCGGTCGCGGCAGCGGCGCCCGCCCCGGCCGCAGCGCCGCGGCGCAGCCTCATGGACCGCATCAAGGCCTGGTTCGGTGCCGGCGCCACCGAAAGCGCCGCGCCGGCCGATGCCGCCGCAGCCGCACCGCCCGCCGCCTCCGAAGCCGCTGCCACCGCGCCGCGGCCGGAGGGCCGCCGCCGCCAGGGCGGCCGTGGTGAAGACGGTGCACAGCGGCGCGAGCGCGGCGAAGGCCGTTCCGGCCAGGCGCGCGCGGAAGCCGGCGACAACGGCCGGCGCGAAGAGCGCAAGCCGCGCCCGCAGCGTGACGAAAACCGCCAGCCGGCCCAGGCGCGCGACGCGCAGGAAGCACGCGAAGGCCGCGAGCCGCGCGAACCACGCGAACCGCGCGAACCGCGCGAACCGCGCGAACCGCGTGAGGGCCGTGAGCCGCGCGAGCCACGCGAGGGCCGTGAACCACGCGAGGGCCGCGAACCACGCGAACCACGTGAGGGCCGCGAACCACGCGAGCCGCGTGAGGGCCGTGAACCACGCGAGCCGCGCGAAGGCCGCGAACCGCGCGAACCACGCGAAAACCGCGAACCGCGCCCGCCGCGCGAACCCAAACCGCCGCGTCAGGACAGCGCGGCCGGCCAGGACAGCGCAACGGCCGCCACGGCCGACGCCGCCGCAGCACCGGCTGCCGGGGGCGAAAGCCAGGAACAGCGCAGACGTGGCCGCCGCGGTCGGCGCGAACAGGGTGAGCGTGCCGAACGTCGCGCCGCCGCGCCGGCCGAGGGCATGGACGCCGCCGATGCCGTGCCAGTTCCGGACCTTGTCGCCGCATCACCCGCAGTGCCGGAACCGGCGCCGCTCCTGGATGTGACGCCGGCGGCCGACATGGCGCCCGGCAGCGGAATGGCGGACAGCACCCTGTCCAGCGCCGCGCCGGCGTCCGACGCATATCAGGCCAGCGTGGTGGAGCCGGCCGCAATGGCCGGCCAGACCGAACAGGCGCCCGCGCCGGTCGTGCTGGCGCCCGCGCAGGACCTGCCGCTGCCCAGCCTGGAGGAGGCCGCACCGCCGGTGCCGCTGCGCGAACAGGCGCCGCAATACAGCGCCTTCGCGCCCGCCGACACCATGCAGCCCGCCGTGCCTGCGGCCGTGGAGCCGGCGGCCGTAGAGCCGGCGCCGGTCGAACCGGCTGCGCCGCCCGAGGTGGCCCTTCCCGTAGCCGAAACGTATGCGCCGGCCGACCTGCCGGAAGCCGCCTCGCCGGCCGCGCTGGAAGCGCCACCTGAAGCACCGGCCGCCCCGCTGCCGCGCCGCAGCGGCGACATGATGTCGCTGATCGAGCAAGCCATGGAAATGAACCAGCAGCCGGCACCGCCGGCTGTGGATATGGCAAAAATGCTCGAACAGAGCGGGCTGGTGCTGGTGGAAACCGCACCCGACAAGCGCTCTGGCGGCGCCGCCGAAGCGCCCGAGGTCGCTGCGGAAGCCGCGCCGGCGCCGCGCCGGCGCACGCGCAAACCCGCCGCCCAGGCGGTGCCGGACGAACCGCTGCAGCAAGTCGAAACGCGCCGCGAGTAAGCCGCAAACTGCGCGCCGCCCGGGCGCGGCGCGCAGTTTTCAAACAGTGTGAAGTTCGCTCACGCAGGCCGCGCGCGGCCAATTTGAAGCCGTCGCGCCGCTCCCTCAGCGGCGATCCGGGTCGTGCGGCAATTCGGACAGATCGAGTTTGGCAAAAAAGCCCGCCACGGCGTCATCCACCATGTTCCAGACGCGCTCGAAACCGGCTTCACCGCCATAGTAGGGATCCGGCACCTCGCGCTCCTCGAATACGCGCGCATGGGCCATCAGCAACCCCAGCCGCCCCTGCTGCCCGTCCGGGCAGAGGCGCTGCAGCGACTCCAGATTGCTTTCGTCCATGGCCAGCACGTAGTCGAAGCGCTCGAAATCGCCGGGCCGTATTTGGCGCGCACGCTGCCGCGAAATATCCACGCCGCGCTCGCGCGCGATTTTTTGCGCGCGCGGATCGGGCGCCTCGCCCTCGTGCCAATTGCCGGTACCGGCCGAATCGACCTCGACCAGATCCACGAGGCCATTGCGCTCGACAAACATGCGCGCCGCCCCCTCGGCGAGCGGGCTGCGGCAAATATTCCCCATGCAGACGAACAGGATGCGGCAGCGTATGCTCGCGGCCGAACTGCTGCCGCGCCCGCCGCGCGCGATGAGGCCGGGCAGGCGCGCGGCCTTGCCGAAAAATTGTTTGACGCTGTGTAGCACGATGATGGACCGGCGGCGCGCGGTGTGGCCTGCGCCGAATAGGGACGATGCCGGCTATGCTAAACCGCCTGCGTGTACTTGCAAGCGACTGCTCCACGCCGGCACACGATTCGCGCCGGCCGGACGCGTTAAAATCCGCCCGCGCGCGCCGGCCGCCTGTTCCGCACGGCCGGCCATTGCACCATATCCGGGGAGATCGCATGAAAAAATGGGTGTGCCAGGTTTGCGGCCATATTTACGACGAAGCCCTGGGCGACGCCGAGTCCGGCATCGCGCCGGGGACCGCCTGGGCGGACCTGCCCGACACCTGGTGCTGCCCGCATTGCGGCGCCGTCAAAGCCATGTTCGAAATGGCCGATGAAGCCTGATCC
>JAEUNN010000137.1 GCA_016791085.1 Rhodocyclaceae bacterium
ATTTCCAGTGGCGTCGATCTGGCGCGCCTGCTCGACTGCGCCGCCTGGATCAGCGCCGTGCTGGGCCGGCGGCCCGCGTCCCGCGTGGGCCAGGCGCGCTGCGCGGCCATGGCTTAGTTTCGCCTGCAGCGGAAGGGCTGCCGGCGCACCTGGCGGCGGTCGATTTTCCTCGCCCCGCGTTCGCCTTGGGTCTGTCGAAGGGCGGAGGCAAGCTAGCGCGGGCGGCATACCTGGAGGCCGCAAAGGCAGCTGCAAGGGTTGCGTGCGGGACGAAATGCCCCGTCCGGCGTTCATGGCCCGTCGGGCCTTCATCGCCCGTCCCGGGCCGGGTCTGCTGCACCGGATCGGGCGCCGCGCGAGCGGTGCTGCGCCCGCCGCACCGGGCGCACGGCCGCCCAGCGCGCCGCCCGGCTGCTTGGTCGCGCCGTCCATCCCGCTTGCGGCACTTTGTGCGGCCGGCTATGGTCCACGGCCTTTGCCCCGGCACCACCCGGCGCCGGCGCGCAAATTTCACCATGCCCGGACCAACTCAGGGAGCGAGTGACATGCCTGCCCAGCGCGGCACAGATTATCCCGACCATGCGGTGGCGGTACGCCCCGAACGCGAACTGATGACGCGCCAGCGCCTGCCTTATTTCCTGGGAATTTCCGCCGACAGCGCGGGCAGCCGCGGCCTGTCCATGCACATGGTGGTCATCCCGCCCGGCGCGGCGGCCGCGCCGCATCTGCATCAGGGCTATGAAACGGCCATCTATGTGCTGGAAGGCCGGGTCGAAACGCGCTATGGCCACCGGCTCGAACATAGCGTGATCAGCGAAGCCGGCGATTTTCTGTACATCCCGCCCGACCTGCCGCACGAGGCGCAGAACCTCAGCGCCACCCAGCCCGCTCGCGCCATCGTGGCGCGCAACGACGCCGCCGAACAGGAGCGCGTGCTGCCTTACGAGCCGCCCGCCGCCGAACCGGATACCGCCTGAATGGCGCAGCGATGGTGCGGATTTTTTCGCCACCGCGAGCGGTGCACGCGATAACATTCAGGGCAGGCGCTGCCATGCCCATTACGCCGCAGGACGGACTGACTGAAAAGCCCACGGGGTGACGATGGACACGCAACAACCCGATTTCGATGCTGCCGGCGAAGCGCCTTATGCAGGGCTTACGCCGGATGTGGTACTGGAGGCCCTGGATGCCGTCGGGCTGTTCAGCGACGGCCGCATGCTGGCCCTGAACAGCTTTGAAAACCGCGTGTATCAGGTGTGCATGGACGAAGGCGCGCCGGTGGTCGTGAAGTTCTATCGCCCCGGCCGCTGGAGCGACGCCCAGATACTTGAAGAGCACGCCTTCCTGCACGAACTGGCCGAGCACGAAGTGCCCGTGGTCGCCCCGCGGGTGCTGGGCGGCGCCGGCACGCTGGCCAGCCATGCCGGCTTCCGCTTTGCGGTATTTCCGCGCCAGGGCGGGCGCGTGCCGGACCTCGAACATTGCGACACGCTGGAACGCCTGGGCTGCTATATCGGCCGCATCCATGCCGTGGGATGCGTGCGCCCGTTCAAGGCGCGCCCGCAACTGGGGCTGGCAAGCCACGGCCGCGAGCCGCGCGACTGGCTGGCCGCGAGCGGTTTCGTGCCGGACGAATTGCGCGCTTCCTGGCTGGCTGCCGTGGATCAGGCGCTGGAGGGCGTGGCGCGCTGTTTCGCACGCGCCGGTGACGTACGCACCTTGCGCCTGCACGGCGACTGCCATGCCGGCAACGTGCTGTGGACCGGCGGCCCGCATTTCGTCGATTTCGACGACGCCCGCAGCGGCCCGGCCGTGCAAGACCTGTGGATGCTGGCCGACGGCCTGGGCGATGCGGCGCGCGCTTTCGGCTGCCTGCTGCGCGGCTACCGGTTGTTCATGGATTTCGACCGGCGCGAACTATTGCTGGTGGAAGCTTTGCGCACCCTGCGCCTCATCCATTATTCGTACTGGATCGCGCGGCGCTGGACCGACCCGGCCTTCCCGGCGGCATTTCCGTGGTTTGGCACGGCACGCTACTGGCAGGATCGCATCCTGGAATTGAAAGAACAGATCGCGCTGCTGGACGAACCGGCCCTGGCCGTGGAATGAGTCCGCGCGCTGCCGCGGCATGGCGGCGCGTTTCAGGCGCGCCGGGCGCCGCTCAGGCATAGCCCTGCGCGAACTGCCCGACCGCGCGCAAACCCTGTTCGAACAGGCGCACCAGCGCCGGGGACAGGTAATTCATGAGCAGCAGCAGCAGCGCAAAGCCTGCCGCCAGCGTGACCGGAAAACCCACCGCGAACAGGTTGAGTTGAGGCGCCGCGCGCGTGAGCACGGCGAGCGCAACATTCACGATGAGCAGCGCGGCGATCATGGGCAGTGCCAGCATGACACCGGCCACGAACACCAGCGTGGCGCCGGTCACGATGTTGTGAAACGCCGCGGCCGGCAAGGGGCGGTCGCTGATGGGCAGCCAGCGGAAACTTTCCGCGAGCAGGGCCACCAGCATCAGGTGACCGTCCATGGCGATGAACACCAGGGTTGCGAGCAGCGTGATGAACTGGCTCAGCACCGGGCTTTGACTCGCCGAGGACGGATCGTAGAACACCGCGAATCCCAGGCCCATCTGCAAACTCATGACCTCGCCCGCAACGTCCAGCGCGGCAAACGTCAGTTGCAGCACGAAGCCCATGGCCAGGCCGATCAGAATTTGCTGCGCCAGCATGACGAGCCCCAGACCGGAACCCGGCGCCGGTGCCGCGACCGGCGGCAAATTGGCGATCAGCGCCAAAGTTACCAGCACGCCGGCCGCCACGCGTACGCGCAGCGGCAGCGAGCGGTCGTTGAAAGGCGGCGCGGTGGAAAACAGCCCGAGCATGCGCGCGAGCGGAAATATGAGCGTGCCCAGCCAGGTGCTTAGTTGGGCTTCGCTGAAACTGAGCATCAGCCTATCAGGCCCGGTATGGACTCATACAGCCGGCGGATATAGTCGGTCAATATGGTGATCATCCACGGACCCGCCACCACCAGCGTCAGGAACAGCACCAGCAGTTTCGGCACGAACGACAAAGTCATTTCGTTGATTTGCGTGGCGGCCTGGAAAATGCTCACGATGAGCCCGGTCGCCAGCGCGGCGATGAATAAGGGCGCCGATACGAGCAGCGTGATTTCGATCGCGTGGCGTCCCAGCGCCACGACGGTAGTAGGGGTCATGAGGGGGTCTCCTGTGTGTGCCGCGCGGCCTCAAGCAAAACTATTCACCAGCGTGCCGACCACCAGCGTCCAGCCGTCCACCAGCACGAACAGCATGAGCTTGAACGGCAGCGACACGATGACCGGGGACATCATCATCATGCCCATGGACATGAGTACCGATGCCACGACCATGTCTATGATCAGGAACGGTATGAATATGATGAAGCCGATCTGGAAGGCGGTTTTCAGTTCCGAGGTCACGAAAGCCGGCACCACCACGCGCATGGGCAGATCGGCCGCGCGATCCACCTTGGCCGCGCCGGACAGGCGCGTGAATAGCGCCAGATCGTTTTCGCGCGCCTGGCGCAGCATGAAGGCCTTGGCCGGCACCGCAGCGCGTTCCAGCGCCACGTCGAAACCCAGGCGGTTTTCGGACAACGGCAGATAGGCCTCGGTATAAACCTTCTCGGCTACCGGCGCCATCACGAAGAAGGTCAGGAACAGCGCCAGCCCGACCATGACCTGATTGGGCGGGCTGGTTTGCGTGCCCAGCGCATGGCGCAACAAGGACAGCACGATGATGATGCGCGTGAAGCAGGTCATCATGAGCACCACGGCCGGCAGAAACGACAGCGCCGTCATCAACAGCAAAGTCTGGATCGCGACGCTATAGGTTTGGCCACCGCCGGGCGCCGGCGTGCTGGTAAAAGCCGGCAGGCTTTGCGCCAGGGCGGGCAGGGCGGCCGGCAGCAGCGCGGCCAGCATCAGGGCGCTGCGCAGGGCGCTTCGGCGGGCGCTCACGGCGCGCGCTCCGTGCGCTCGGCCAGCGCTTGCGCGAAGCCGGATTCGGATGGCGCCGGCTGTTGCGGCAGCGTGGTGAGCAGGCGCACCGATCCGGGCGCCACGCCCAACACCAGGCGCTGGCGTTCCACTTCGACCACCACCACACGCTCGCGCGCGCCGACCGCGCAAGCGCTCACCACCCGCAACATGCCGGCACCGCCGCGGGTGCCCTGCAGGCGGCGTATCGCCCACAGCGTGCCGAACAGCAGTGCCAGCACCACGGCCATGCCGGCCAGCAATTGCAACAGGCTGGCTGTGGTGTCGCCGGCGCCGCTGTCGGCCCGCGCGACGGACGGCAGAATCAGGCCCCAAACGAGACGGAAAAGACTGAGACGCAGGCGTTCCATGCCCTGCAGCATACGGCAGCCAGCGCCGCACCAGCGCCTCAACAAGGCCGGAAAAGCGTGGCAATTCCGCGCCATGCCGGCGCCCTAAGCCGTTAATCCAAGCTTGCGCAGTTGAGCCAACAGGGACGCGGCCGTGGATGCGTTGCCGTTACGGGCCGCAGCCGGCACCGTTGCATCGAGGGCAGGTGCGGCTGATACCGGAGAATCGGAATGTCTTCGCGATACCGCCCTGAGCGCGCCCTTGGGCGTTCGCAAGTCAGTTCGGGTCAAGTATTCCAGACCAGTCCGTGGCAAACCCGCTCATGCTTCGTCAGGCTCACCACGAACGGATTTGCCGGGAAGCGTGGGGAACCCTGCGGGGCCTGCCCGAGGCGAGTCCGTCGCAAGCTGCGGCTCAAAGTCTGCGGCGATCGATTCGGCCTTGGTCCGGCACTACCGGTGCCGAATGCTGCCGGCGCAATTTCAATGTTTCGTTGGACCGGGGTGCGCAGCCGGCGCTCTACGCTATGCCGGCCGGTCCGCCGTGGCTACCGGCGGCGCATGAGCCGCCCTGCGCCTGCACCGGCTGCAAGCTTCACCCGGGGGCAAGGGTTTCGAGCTTCGCTATGCTTGGAGGGTGCGCCAGGATTTCACCGCCCTCAAGCTATCCGTGTCGGTCGCGGCATGCGGCATGCTGATCCGCGCTACCGAACGCGATCAGCTTGCGGTTTCCGCTGCCGGGCCGCGTATCGCGGAATTTGAACGGTGGGTCTGCGGGCTGCGCTTGCAGCGACAGGCGCGCGGCCGGCGCCTGCCGGGCGGCTGCTGCAAGGTAAGCGGGCAGGCCATGGCGGTGCGCAAGCGGCGTGGTGCAGCAGCGGCGGCCTTCGTCGCGCCCCGTGCCATCTCGCCCAAGTCCGGCGGATTTGGCGCGGAAGCCCTGGCGCGGCACGGCATCCTGGGGGTGTCGCTTGGCGCCGTGCAGCGTTCCACCCCGGGCGGGCGCCAGGGCTTGAGCCCGGACAGCCGGCAATGCCGTCCGCAGGAACGGTTCAGTGAAACTTGTGCAATTCGGCCTGGCCTGCGTGCGATGAGGCCAGTCCCGCGCAGTCAATCCGGAGGAACCAAGCATGTCGGAAGCTGAAAAGCCGCGCGGGGAACCCGCCATACGCACCATCGCCATGCCGGCCGACGCCAATCCCGCCGGGGATATTTTCGGTGGCTGGCTCATGTCGCAAATGGATCTGGCCGCCGGTAACGTGGCCGCGCGGCGCGCCCGCAGCCGCTGTTCCACGGTGTCGGTGGATCGCATCACTTTTTTGCGCCCGGTGTATATCGGCGACGAGGTGAGCCTGTACGCGGAAATCGTGCGCGTGGGCCGCACGTCCATGACCATCCAGGTCGAAGCATGGCGGCGCAGCCGCGACGGCGAGGAACAGGTCAAGGTAACCGACGCGACCTTCGTGTTCGTCGCGCTCGACCAGGGCGGCCGGCCGCGGGTCGTGCCACCGGCAAGCGGTGAATTCATGGCCTGAATCTGCCCGCCGGCCGCGCGCCGACGGGTGCTCTGGCCAGGGCGGCCCACCCGCCCCTGCGCCGGGCGGGCGGCCGTTTGCGGGACGGGGCAGTGGCGCCGGAAAGGTGCCGAAGCCGCGCCGGACGGAGCATTTTTAGGCGCCGGCGGGGCGTTTTGCCCCGTCTGCAACGGTTTCAGCCGTTCCCCCAACCGCCCCGGTAATTCCGTTCGTGGTGAGCCTGTCGAAGCATGAACGGAATTGCCGCGCACTGCCGCCCAGTGCAGCATTGCGCCCCGCCCGTACGGCGTCCCGCGATCGTCAAAACGCGGCGGCTTTCCAAGCCACCTCCTCGCCCCGTCCCGCTGGCAGAATTTCAGCCGGAGCCGGCTCCCCCCAGCCTTACCCCAAGCGCCCTGCCGTAAGCCGGATCAGCGTGATTTCCGACGGCGCGCCCAGGCGCTTGGGCGGCCCCCAGTAACCCGTGCCGCGGCTGGTATAGACCCAAAGGCCGGCAAGGCGGTGCAGGCCGGCCGTGTAGGGCTGCTGGAAGCGCACGAAATGGTTCCACGGAAAGAACTGCCCGCCGTGGGTATGGCCGGAAATCTGCAGGTGGAAGCCGGCTTCGGCGGCGGCCGGTGCCGAGCGCGGCTGGTGGGCCAGCAGGACGCGCGGAGCGGTAGACGGCGCGCCGCGCAGGGCGGCTTGCGGGTCGGAGCGGTGATGCTCGCCGTAGTGGTGGCCGGAATAGTCCGACACGCCGGCCAGCACCAGTTCGGCGCCGTGGTGGCGCAGCACCTCGTGCCGGTTGTGCAAAACATTGATGCCGAGCCGGCGCAATTCGGCAATCCAGGCATCGGCGCCCGAATAGTATTCGTGGTTGCCGGTCACGAAATAAGTGCCGAAGCGCGAGCCCAGCCCGGCGAGCGTGGCGACATGGCCACGCAGCTCGGCCACCTTGCCGTCGACCAGATCGCCGGTAATCGCCACCACGTGCGCATCGAGTTGATTCACGCGCGCCACGATCCGCGCGAGGAAGCCGCGCTTTATGGTCGGGCCGACGTGTATGTCGCTCAACTGCACGATGCGGAATCCCTCCAGGGCCGGCGGCAGGTCGGGCAGGGGAATGTCCACTTCCACGACGCGCGGCGTGCGGCGCGCGTTGAACAGCCCGATCAGGCTGGCGAGCGGCGCCAGCACCGCCACGGCCACGGCCGAGTCGTGCGCCAGCGCCTGCAGCGTCGTGGCGCTCAACAACAGTAGCGCGGGCAACAGCAGCAGGTCGCGCAGCACCGTGAGCACCAGCAGCGTGGACGCCAGCCCGGTCATGAACAGCCCGCCCCACACCACCGGCACGGCGAGCGCGCGATGCCAGCGCCCGGCGTAGCGCGGCGCGAGCAGCGAGGCCGGAATCCATGCGGCCGAAGCGGCGAGGAGCGCAATTGCCGCGGCATTGCCGGCCGGCGCGAGATCCATGGCCGGCAACAGGCGTAGTCCGACATAGGCGTGGAGCAGGGCGAACAGGCCGGCGACGAACACCACCGCTCCGCGCCCCGGCCCGCGGCGCCGCGCGGCCCGTGCCTGCAGGCCGGGGCCGGGTTCATCGGGATAGGCGGTATCGGCGGTGTGGCTACTGTCGTTCATGGCTTTGCGAGCGTCCATGGTTGGCTGCGGGGAAAGATATCGTTGGGTCTGTAGACCCGTTCTCCAAGGCAGTCTGCTCGCTGCGCTTGCGCAAATTTTGTAACCTGGGGTAATCGGCGCGGCCGGACGGACTGATCCGTGGCGTGCCGCGCGTTACGTCCGATGCCGGAACAGGCGCCTTCCGGCTTGCGCCCTCCAGGCGGTCGCCGCAGTAAAGGCCGCTCTAAGCATGCGAGTATTGCGGCTGTGCCGCGCGGGACTGCCGGCGGCTCGAATGCAACGTTGCCGGGCTAAAAAAATTGGCGCGGTTTGCGCCTGACTGGTCCCGGATCACGCGTGCAAGGGGGGAGAGATGTTTTTCAGAATGCACGGGCAATGGAAGTTCCTTTCGGCACTGGCGGCGATCGTATGCGCCGGCTGTGGCGGACTGCCGCGCGAGCCGGCGCCGTGGCTGCCGTCCGACACCAGGCAATTGCTTACGGTGGTGTCGCCCGGCTGGGAGGCTACCACCGCGGAACTGACGCGCTACGAGCGCCGCGATCAGACCTGGATTCAGGTCGGTAGCAGAATTCCGGTGCAAGTCGGACGCAGTGGCATGGGCTGGGGGCGCGGAATAGCCGCGGATGTTCGGGCGGGCGATCCGCTCAAGAAAGAAGGCGACGGCCGCGCGCCAGCCGGCGCGTTCCGCTTGTCCGCGGCCTTCGGCTATGCATTCCCCGACCAGGCTGCCGCCGCTGGCGCCGGGCTGCCATACATGCAGGCGACACCTGAGCTTGAATGTGTGGACGACGCCGGCTCGGTTCATTACAACCGGCTTGTCCGTCGCAGCGGCGTGCCTATCCCGGACTGGAACAGTTCGGAGCAAATGCTGCGGCAAGACGGCCAGTACCGGTGGGGCGTCGTCGTTGCGCACAACAGCGACCCGCCGGTACCGGGGGCGGGTTCCTGCATTTTCCTGCACATCTGGGAAGGCCCCTCCGCGGCAACTTCCGGATGTACCGCCATGGCTGAGGCCGACATGCGACAACTTTTCGCGTGGCTGGACGATGCCGCCAAGCCCTTGCTGGTGCAGCTTCCCGACCTGGAGTACCAACGCTTGCGCGAGGCATGGCGGCTGCCGTGAGCCGCGTCGCGCCGCGCCTGCAGGGCAGTAACGCAGCAGGACAGAAACGCGGCCGTGCTCGATGTATCTTCAAGCGATAGTGCGCCCGTGGCGGCATTTTGGTGCGGTGCGCGTCGATCGGCCGGCCGCCGCAGCGGCCGCTTGTGGGGAACTTGGCGCCTCTACGCCACGAAATCCCAATACGGCGGGTCGCCGAATGCTTCGCGCAGCCAGTCGGCGAGTTGCCGCAGCTTGGTGGATGCGCGGCGCCCTTCGGGGTGGGCCAGGTAGATGTACTCCTGCTCCACGGAGCGTTGTATGTCGACCACCTCGAGCGCGCCGGATTTGAGTTCGGCGCCCACGATAAAGGTGGGCAGCATCGCGAGACCCAGGCCGGCCAGGGCGGCGTCGCGCATCATGTCGCCGTTATTCACACGCAAGCTCACGCTGGGGCGGACGAATTCGTCCGGCTTTGCATCCACGAAGCGCCAGTCGGCGATGCCGCGGTTGATGTAGTGGATCGCG
>JAEUNN010000197.1 GCA_016791085.1 Rhodocyclaceae bacterium
GGGCAGCAACCGCAACCGCAGTACCTTTCAGGCTTTGGGCTTCCTGTTTTCGCAGGTCGAACTTAGCCCGAAGGACGTGCCTACGCCGCAGCTCGTGCAGGTTCGCTAAGGCCAGCCTCGTTCCGGGAGTGCCCCGCGCCATGCGCGGGGTCATTCCCGGCAGCGGCCCTCGCGCGCAGCGCGGCACATCGGGTGCCGCATACCGGCCAGCGCAGCGGCAAGCGCGGACATCGCAGCGGCAGTGTCCGAAAACCGCTGAACATCATTCCAGTGCCTCGCCGCGCTCCCGCGCGCGCAGGACATTTCAGCGCGTCAATGCGCCATGGGCCGGATGCGCGTGTCCGATACGATGTGGCCGGCATCCATTGTGATGACTCGATCCGCACAACCGAAATATTGATCGTCGTGCGTGACGATAATGAGCGTGCTGCCGCCCCGCTTCAGGCCGGGCAGAATTTCGCGGTAGAAGCGATCGCGGAATTGCGGGTCCTGATCGGCCGCCAGTTCGTCGAATATGTAGATAGGCCGTTTTGCTACCACCGTCGTAATGAACGCGAGGCGCTTGCGCTGTCCGGTGGACAAATCCGTATCGGTGAAGCGCCGGTCCTGAAAGCCGGTCTTGTTCTCCAATTCCATGGTTTTGATCCAGCGCGCCACTTCTCCGCCGGCATTGGCCGGCACGCCATAGACCTGATCGAACAGGTGGAAATCCGCGAAAACCACTCCGAACAGTTGCCGGTAAGCATGGTAGCCGCTGCCGGCTATCGGCATGTCATCGACGCTTATCATGCCCCGGGTAGGGAAATACAGCCCGCACAAAAGCTTCAACAGCGTAGACTTGCCGCTGCCGTTACCACCCACGATGAACACCGTTTCACCGCGCAGCAATTCAAGGTTGTGCGGCCCGGAAACGAACAATTCCTTGCCCTCCCGGTCGCGATAGGAAAAACACAGGTCTTTCAGGCTCAAGCGGGAAAACTGCTCGATGGGCTCCTTGACCAGGTCGGCCGGATCGCCCACCGATTCTTGCGCGATGCTCGCGCCGAGTTTGTTCTCCAGCGCGTACAGGTTCGCCACGGCGGCATCCGTGCGCGCGACGAGCGGTATCGCCGTTGCATACATGGTGACCGGCCCCATGATGAACAATATCGTGGACACGGTCTTGTGCAAGCCTTGCGCGCCAGCGGGCAGCAGTTCGGGAAGTATGAACACCACCACCGGCAGCAGCACGAGAAAAATGCTGTTGGCCAACAGCAGGTTGTCGGTGGTGAGTTGATTGGCCTGGTTCTTGGTGTAAAAGCTGGCGCGCGTCAAATCCTTCATGTTCTCAAACAAGGCGTCGCTGCGTCGCGGATCGAGCTTCACCTCCTTGAAGCCGCGCAACATCTGGTCGAAACAATCGAAAAATGCCGCATCCTTGTTCGCCGCCAACTTCTGTTCGTCCACGGCACGCCGGTAACCCGTCATGAGCAGCGGAATCGCGACTCCCAGGCACAGCAGCGTAAGGCCCGATGCCGCCGGCGCGGCGAGTGCGAAGCTCAGACCACACACGAGCAACATGCCGGTAGTGAGCACGACATAGGTAAGCGTGATCGCGCTCTGTGCGATCAGGCTGGTATCTTGCGTGAGCGCGGAAAACGCGCTGTATCCCCCCGCAACCTCGACAAAACGCAGCTCGACACAGCGCACCTGGCGCGCGATGCGCATTTTTACGCGCTGCAATGCGGCTTCGATGGCGCGTGCGGTTTCGGCGAGCGCATAACGCTGACACATGAAGTAGACGATCAGCGCGATTGTGTACACCACCAATAGCTGCGTCTCGAATTGTTTGTCGTCGATGCGCTGACCGGCCCGATTGAGCATGAGCATTTCGGTGCCCAGGGCGATTCCCGCCAGGGTCGCCGCGACGAGAATGCGGCGCGTCGAAATATCCGACTCGCGCCGGACCAGTTCCAGCATTTTCATGCGGCGCGCTCCGTATCGTGCGAGGCCGCCACATCGACGACGCGACCTCCATCGAGTCGCAGTATGCGATCCGCGCAGTGAAAGTAGCGCTCGTCGTGGCTCACGATAATCAATGTATGCCCGCGCGCTTTAAGCTCCGGCAACATCTGTGTATAAAAGCGCGCGCGAAATTCCGGGTCCTGGTCGGCCGCCAGTTCGTCGAAAATGAAAATCGGCCGGCGCGACAGCACGGCGACCACAAAAGCGAGCCGCTTGCGCTGCCCGGTCGATAAATTTATGTTCGTGAAGCGCCCGTCGACATAGTCCGTCTTGTGCGCCAGGTCCACCCTGTTCAGCCAGTCACGCACCGCGTCGGCATCGATACCGTCCATGCCGTAAAGCCGGTCGAACAAGTGGAAATCTGCGAACACGACCGCAAACAAGGAACGGTATGCCTCGATTTCCTCACGCCTGACCGGGGCCCCGTTGAGCAAAAGTTCCCCGGCGTCGGGCACATAGAGACCTGCCAATAGTTTCAGCAGCGTGGACTTTCCCGCACCGTTGCCGCCGACCAGAAAAACCGTCTCGCCGGCGCGCAACACAAAATCGTGCGGTCCGGATGTGAACAGCACGCGACCGCTCACGTCACGATAGGAAAAGCCCAGCCCGCGCGCCGCCACTGTACTGAATTGATCCACGGGCGCGCAGCGTGCGGCCACAGGAGGTTGCGCAGCGTCCAGCCGGCGCTCCATTTCGAACAGTTCATCGAGAGCCACTTCAGTGTCCACGAACACCGGGATGGCCACCAGCATCGCGCCGAATGGATTGAGGAGGAACAGCAAGGTCGCCGTCAGTTTGCTCACCACGGCGCTATCCGCCAATGAAAATATCGGCAATATGAACACCACGATCAACAGCAGCAGATAGAACAAGGTTTCATAGACCAGGCCGTCGAACATGAGGCGCGCCGTAGAACCTGCCTTGAGGTCGCGCGCCTGCTCGGAAAGGCGCGTCAGGTTGGCGTAAATATCGCGCGCCTCGGCGCCATTGAGCTTGATCTGCTTGAACCCTGCCAGCACCGACGCGAAGCTTTCAAAAAACGTATTTTCCTTGCTGCCCGTGGCCTGCATTTCCTGCAGACTGACACGATAGTGCGCCAATAGCGGCGGGACCGCCAAACCGAACAAAAGCAGCGCGAAGACGAAACTTATCGGTGACAGCCAGGCGATATAGACCAGACAGATCACGACCACCAGGCTGGCCTGCAAGGCGGTCACGATCACCTGCGCTGCCTGGGCGACCAGGCCGCTGTCTCGCGTCAGCGCCGCAAACGCCGCCGACCCTCCCACCTCTTCCAGATACCGCAACTCGACCCGTCGCACCTTGTTCGCAATACGCAATTTCATCGTGTGCAGGGATTTTTCCACGTGCACCAACATGCGCCGGTAGGCATAGCGCTGGCCATACACATAAAGCACGAAGGTCACCAGGTAGGTGGCCAGCAGCAATCCGCGCTGCCCCGCGCCCGCGCCCAGTTCCGCCGCGCGATTGATGATGACCAGCAGCAGTGCGTCACACACTCCGGAAATTGCGGCCATCACGACGATCGCGCGCAAGGACAGAGCATGGTCGCCGCCGAACAAGCGTAGAAATTTCATACCGACCGAAAATAGTTTATTTGCCTGCAGCGCCCTTGGTCGCGTGCACTGCGGCGAAGAAAGTCATGCGCCGGCGCAGTCCGGAACGCGACCGGAAACCGTACGGGGCGCGTCTTGGGCTCGATTTTGGCGGGGCCAGGATTGGTCGATAGCCAGAGTCGCGTACCGGGCCGGACGCACCCGCCAAGATGCGCATATACACCAGAACTGAACTACCGCTGCCAGCGCCTGCATGCGGCGCCGGCCAGTGCGGCGTGCCGGGCCGTCGATTCTACATTAATTGGCGAAATTTCCCGATGTGGGCTTTCGGCGCCACACGTTTGCTGGAGCCACGGGACAAGTGGCTTGGCGGCGCGACGCGGGCGGAGCGTCGAATCGGCATTCATGCGCGCAAAGTGCACCTCACCCGCGCTTCGGCCGGCACGCCTGCGCGGCCGACGGCGCGCATCGAAAATGCGTGACGCCGCCTGTCGCGTTATCGGGCCACGGCGGAATTTGCGCCACCGACTGGCCACTCGCGCGCATGGCGTGCATCGCGGCAGCCGGAACTTCCTGCCAGTCCATATTTCCGCCCCTGGATGGAAGTATTTTCGCAGCCGGGCCAGGCATACGCCGCCCACTCGCAGGCGGGCTGGACCGGATCGCCGCTGACACGCGGCCCAGACGATATATTAATGGCATTAACCGGGCTCGTTTCAGACCATGAATCGGCGACCTCCCGGATGCGCCATATCGGAACCTGGTACGCGAGCATTGCTGCGCTGCATGATATTATGAGCGCACCCAAAGTGCCACGTAACCTTCGCCGGCACGGCGTCGGATCGGCGCCGTTTCACTGCGTCGGCCGGTCCCGACCTGGAGAGCCAGCGGGCGTCGCTAGGGGAAGCCGCCAAGGAGTCGATACCTGTACCGACCTGCGGTGGGCAAGAACAGAATTCTTGGTCAGTTTGTCCGTACTCCGGTCAGTTTGCCAGCGCGCCGCGGTCGAATTTTCCCCTTGGCCGGGCACCTCGACGTGCCCACCTGGCCGCAGCGCACCGGGTCCAGCCCGCGTCACAAGCGCCAGGCTGGAGCGGAAACGCGGGAAATGGCCGGTAGTACCACTACCTTTGTCGAGGTCACGACACATGCACCAGACCAGCCTGCTCATTGCGGACGCGCACCCCATCGTGCGCGTGGGCATACGTTCCCTGTTTTCCGTCCATGCGGCGTTCAGGGTTGCCGGCGAGGCCGCCACGTACGACGAGGTATTGCGGCACTGCAGGGCAATCCGGCCGGACATCGTGATTGTCGATCTGGACCTCCCCGAGCGCGGTGGTCTGCAGACCTGCAGGGAAATCCGTGCCGCGTGCGCGCGCTCGCGGGTCGTCATGTTCAGCGCTTGCGACGATCACCGCTCGATGCTCGCCGCCATGAGCGCCGGTGCGGAGCGCTTCGTGTCGAAACAGGAAAGCCTTGACGTATTGGTCGAAGCCGCAC
>JAEUNN010000239.1 GCA_016791085.1 Rhodocyclaceae bacterium
GGCGTGGGCGCGCAGCGTCGGGTCGGGGTCCACGGCCACGGGATTGGATACGCGCTCGAGCAGCGGCAGGTCGTTCAGCGAATCGCTGTAAAACCAGGTGCGCCCGAAGCTGCCGAAATACAGGCCCAGCGACTCCAGCCAGCGCTCCACACGCTCCACCTTGCCTTCACGAAACGCCGGCAGGCCGCGCGGCACGCCGCTGAAACGCCCGTTGTCGCAGGCGGGTATGGTGGCGATCAGGTGGTGGATGCCGAATTCGCGCGCGATCGGGCCGGTCACGAAGCTGTTGGTGGCGGTCACGATGGCGCAGAGGTCGCCGCGCGCGGCATGCTGTTTCACGAGTTCTCGCGCCGGCGTGCCGATGATGGGGCGTATGCGCTCGGTCATGAAGCGCTCGCGCCAGGCGTCCAGTTCGTCGCGCCCGTGGCGTGCCAGCGGCATCAGCTGGAAAGCCAGGAATTCGTGTATGTCCAGCGTGCCGGCTTTGTACTGTTCGTAAAAATTCTGGTTGCGCGCCTCATAGACCTCGCGGTCCAGCACGCCCTGGTCGATCAGGAATTGCGCCCACTCGAAATCGGAGTCGCCGGCCAGCAGCGTGTTGTCTAGGTCGAACAGTGCGAGGTCCATGCTGCGTCCGGGGGTAATGGCCGCGAGCGATGCGGCGCGGGGTTCAGTCGGGTGCGCGAGCCTGCATGATTTCGCGCAACAATGCAATCGTGACCGGGCGTTTCCGTTCCAGCGTGGCCGCGTCCAGCGCGTCGATCACGCCCACCAGCCAGGGAATGTCGCGGCGCCCGTGGGTGAGCAGATATTGCATCTGGTCGGGCGTGACCGGTATGTCGCGGCTGTGCGCAAGTTCCATGAGTGCCGTGAATTTGTCGGCGTCCGACAGGGGCTGCAACTCATACACCAGGGCCTGGCCTATGCGTGTGCGCAAATCTTCGCGCAGCGCAAGCTGCAGCGGCGGCGCCGGTCCGGCCACCAATAGCGCCGCGGCCGCCGCCGGGGCGTCGTTATAGGCGCGGAACAGGGCGATCTGCGCGGCGGGCGGCGCGCGCTCCACGTCATCCACGGCCAGCAGGCATTCGGCCGGCAGGGCGAAATCCGGCGCCAGATCGGCGGCCGGCCAATATTGCGCCGGGCGCCCGGCCGCCAGCGCGGCGCTTACCGTTGCGGCCAGCAAATGGCTGCGCCCGCTGCCGCCCGCTCCCCACAGATAGAGCGTGCCGCGCGCCCCCGGCATGGCTAGCGCGGCAAGTTGCGCGCAGGCCTCCAGATTGGTGCCGGAAATGAAATTGTCGAAAGCCGGCGGTGCCGGACTGGCTAGGTTGAGGGTGAGCTGGCGCATGAGCTACGACGATCCGGTAGAATCGACCGCTTTGCAATGAGCGGCAAGCGTGAAAGTTTAACCCCGGATGCCGCCGGCGCCGCACCCGATGCGCCCGGCGCCTGCCCTGGGCCCGCGCGCTCCGCAACCATCACCATGACTTCAAGCGAGCACAATCCGTCCGACGCCCCCCTGACTTACCGCGCCGCCGGCGTCGACATCGATGCCGGCGACGCGCTGGTGGAGCGCATCAAGCCCTTTGCGCGGCGCACCATGCGGCCGGAAGTGCTGGCCGGCATAGGCGGCTTCGGCGCCTTGTTCGAACTGGGCAAGCGCTACCGCGAGCCGGTGCTGGTGTCCGGCACCGATGGCGTCGGCACCAAGCTCAAGCTCGCGTTCGCGCTGGACAGCCACGACGGCGTGGGCCAGGATTTGGTCGCCATGAGCGTGAACGACATACTCGTGCAGGGCGCCGAACCGCTGTTCTTTCTGGATTATTTTGCCTGCGGACGGCTCGAGGTGGATACCGCCGCGCGCGTCATCGCGGGTATCGCACGCGGCTGCGAACAGGCCGGCTGCGCGCTCATAGGCGGCGAAACGGCGGAAATGCCGGGCATGTACCCGCCCGGCGAATACGATCTGGCCGGTTTTGCCGTGGGCGTGGTCGAGAAGTCGGACATTATCGACGGCAGCCGCATCGCGGC
>JAEUNN010000307.1 GCA_016791085.1 Rhodocyclaceae bacterium
CAGCGTGTCGCCGCAATTGTTCGGCGCCGAAGCCGCGCAACTGCTGCCCAAGGTGAAGCGCGTGCTGCTGCTGGCCTGCGGAACCAGCTACCACGCCGGTCTGGTGTCGCGCTACTGGATAGAAGATTTGGCCGGCCTGCCGTGTACGGTCGAAATCGCCAGCGAGTACCGCTACCGTAAATCGGTGTCGGACCCGGATACCCTGGTCATCGCGATTTCCCAGTCCGGCGAAACCGCCGACACATTGGCGGCGCTCAAACACGCGGCCCAGCTGGGCCAGACCACCACGCTGGCGATCTGCAATGTCGCCGAATCGGCCATCGTGCGCGCCGCGCGGCTGCGCTTTCTGACGCGCGCGGGCCCGGAAATCGGCGTCGCCTCGACCAAAGCATTTACCACCCAACTGGCCGCGCTATACCTGCTGACCCTGGTGCTGGCCAAGCTCAACGGCCGGCTCGATGCGGATGCCGAAGCGGAACAACTTACCGCACTGCGCCACCTGCCGCTCGCGCTCGGGCGCGTGCTCGAACTGGAGCCGCAAATCGAAGAGTGGGCGCAACGCTTCGCGATGAAACATCATTCCTTGTTCCTGGGGCGCGGCATGCACTATCCGATTGCGCTCGAAGGTGCGCTTAAGCTCAAGGAAATTTCCTACATCCATGCCGAAGCCTATCCGGCCGGCGAACTTAAGCACGGTCCGCTGGCGCTGGTGGACAAGGACATGCCGGTCATCGCCGTGGCGCCCAATGACGCGCTGCTGGAAAAGCTCAAATCCAACCTGCAGGAAGTACGCGCGCGCGGCGGCGAACTCTATGTGTTCGCCGACCAGGGCTGCGAAATACCCGAGTCGCCGTCCTTGCACATCCTGTCCATGCCCGAGCACTATGGCCACCTGTCGCCGGTGCTGCACGTGGTGCCGCTGCAACTATTGGCCTACCACGCGGCGCTCGTGAAAGGCACCGACGTGGACAAGCCGCGCAATCTGGCCAAGTCGGTTACGGTGGA
>JAEUNN010000313.1 GCA_016791085.1 Rhodocyclaceae bacterium
TGGGCTGAGCGAGGCGGAAAACCGAGCCCGTCATCTGGATGTCGCCGCTCACGCCGACCAGTTGCGAGGGCAGGGCGGTAATGCCCAGCCCGCTGGTGCCGCTGCCGTCGGAAGCGAAATTCACCGTGACGCTGCCATTGATCGCGCCCGCCGCGGCCGTATTGAGCCCTATGCTCATGGCGTTGCTGGAAGCGCCCGCGGCGAGCAGGCCGACCGAACCGGACGTCGTGATGCGCGCGTCCGAGGTGGCGCCGAAACTGGCGTTCAAACTTTCCGAAAACCCGTCCGCGACCGCGGTATTGGTAATCGACAGCGACTGCTGCACCACATCGCCCACATGCACCACGCCGAAATTGACCGGCGCGAGCGTATTGGCCGCGGCGAAGCGATATACCGCGCCCGACACATTGACCGTTTGCGTGCCTAGGCCTATGGCAGCGAGCCCGCTGGTACCGGCGCCGTCCGACTGCAGCGTGATGGTGGCCGTGCCGGCTTTGGCGCCGGCCGTGGCGGTGTCCAAGCCCACCACCAGATTCGTGCTGTTCGAGCCGCCCGCCGCGAGCTGACTGACCGCGCCGCTCGCCGTGATGCCGGCGGTCGCCCCGCCGAGGCTGGCGTTCAAGCGCTCGGAAAAGCCGTCGTTGGTGGCGGTATTCGAAATCGTGAGTGCCTGAGTCGCCACGTCGCCGACGTGGCGGTTGCCCAGATTGACCGGCTCGGGCGAGTGCGCACTGGCCTGCGCCAGGCGGAACACATTGCCGCTCACATTGACCGTTTGCGCACCCAGCCCGGTAATGCCCAGACCGCTCGTGCCAGTGCCGTCCGATTGCAGGCTGATGGTGGCCGTGCCAACCTTGGCGCCGGCCGTGCTGGTATCCAGGCCCACCACCAGGCTGGAATTGTTGCTGCCGCCGGCCGCCAGCTGATTCACGCTGCCCGTGGCCGTCACGCCGGCCGTGGCGCCGCCCAGGCTGGCGTTGAGCGCTTCGGAAAAGCCGTCCGCAACCGCGTTATTCGAAATCGTGAGCGCCTGGGTCGCCACCGCCCCCACGCGCACATTGCCCAGATTGACCGGTTCCGGCGCATGCGCACTGGGCGCCGCAAAGCGATATACCGCGCCCGACACATTGACCGTTTGCGTACCTAGGCCTATGGCCGCGAGCCCGCTGGTGCCTGCGCCGTCCGACTGCAGCGTGATGGTGGCCGTACCGGCTTTGGCGCCGGCCGTGGAAGTGTCTATGCCCACCACCAGATTCGTGCTGTTCGAGCCGCCCGCCGCGAGCTGACTCACCGAGCCGCTCGCCGTGATGCCGGCGGTCGCCCCGCCCAGGCTCGCGTTCAAGCGCTCGGAAAAGCCGTCGTTGGTGGCCGTGTTCGATATGGTCAGCGCCTGGGTCGCCACATCGCCCACATGGCGGTTGCCCAGATTGACCGGCTCGGGCGTATGCGCACTGGCTTGCGCCAGGCGGAACACATTGCCGCTCACATTGACCGTTTGCGTACCCAGCCCGGTAATGCCCAGCCCGCTGGTGCCGGCGCCGTCCGACTGCAAAGTGATGGTGGCCGTGCCGGCTTTGGCGCCGGCCGAACTGGTATCCAGGCCCACCACCAGGCTCGAACTATTGCTGCCGCCGGCCGCCAGCTGATTCACGCTGCCCGTGGCCGTAATGCCGGCCGTGGCGCCGCCCAGGCTGGCGTTGAGCGATTCGGAAAAACCGTCCGCGACCGCATTATTCGAAATCGTGAGCGCCTGGGTTGCCACCGCGCCCACGCGCACATTGCCCAGATTGACCGGTTCCGGCGTATGCGCACTGGGCGCCGCAAAGCGATATACCGCGCCCGACACATTGACCGTTTGCGTACCTATGCCTATGGCCGCAAGACCGCTGGTACCGGCGCCGTCCGACTGCAACGTGATGGTGGCCGTACCGGCTTTGGCGCCGGCCGTGGAAGTGTCTATGCCCACCACCAGATTCGTGCTGTTCGAGCCGCCGGCCGCGAGCTGGCTCACTGCGCCGCTCGCCGTGATGCCGGCGGTCGCCCCGCCCAGGCTGGCGTTCAAGCGCTCGGAAAAGCCATCATTGGTGGCGGTATTCGAAATCGTGAGCGCCTGGGTCGCCACATCGCCGACGTGGCGATTGCCCAGATTGACCGGCTCCGGCGTATGCGCACTGGCTTGCGCCAGGCGGAACACATTGCCCTGTACCGACACGACTTGCGACGCCAGCGCCGTGATGCCCAGGCCGCTGGTGCCGGTGCCGTCGGACTCGAAATTGACCGTCACGCTGCCCACGCGGGCGCCGGCCGTGCTGGTATCCAGCAGGACCGCCATCGAACTGTTGTTGGACGCCCCGCCGGCCAGCAGGCTTACCGCGCCGCCATTGCCGCTTGCGCCGCTGCCGGCACCGAAACTTGCGTTCAGGCCTTCGGTAAAGGCGCCGGCCGGCGCGATATTGGAAATCGTGAGCGCACCGGCAGTGGTGCCGCCCACGCGCTGATTGCCGAGCACGACAGGGTTGGGCGTAACCGCGCCCGCCGCGGCCAGGTTGTAGGCCGCCGCGCCGGCCGCCAAGGTGATATTGAGGTTTTGCGTTGCGACATTGGAAAAATTGTTCGCGAAATGCACGGTCTGGCCGGCCATGGGCGCGAGCAGACCCGCGCTCGCCGCCGTGAACGTGACGGTCAGGTCGCCGCTGTCGGCGCCGCCCGCGATGGGGCCGAAATTCGACGCCGTGACGCCGCTGCCGGATAGCCGGGCATCGGTAATGTTGCCGCCATTCACGCTGGTTTGCAGCGCTCCGCGCAAGGACGGGCCGCTATTGCCGGTGTTGGCGACGCGATAGTTGAAATTCGTGCCGCCCACGTGCACGTTGCCTATCGTGAGCGTGGCGACCGCGGCGTTGCCATTGCTGATTTGCGCGCCGGTCAGCGCTTCGGCGGTATTGCCGCCGGCCAGAATCTGTCCCGTGCCGGCCACGTTGGCGCGCGCATTGAAGGCGTTGCCTACGCCGAAACTGGCGTTGTTGTAGTCGATCTGAACGGTCATGTTCTGCGCGTTCAGATTCAGGCTGGACCCACCGCTGCCGTTGTGGATGAGGTTGCCGGTGGTGCTCGCGGCGCCGTGCGAGAAGGTGCCGCCCGTGTCGACCTGTATGGTGCCGGCCGCACCCTGCACGCCTTGGGTAAAACTCATGGTGCCGCTTTGCGCCAGCACCGTTCCGCTGTTCGCGAAGCTTACGCTGACGGTGGTCGTGCCGGCGCCGGCGGACTTGCGGAAAGTGCCGCTATTGTCGACGCGCGGCAGCGGGGCGCTGGCAACATCGGCAAATCCGGTTGCGAACAGGCTATTGTTGCTGGTCGCGTCGAATATCCCGGCATTGGTGATGCGGCCGGACCCGCCGTTTGCAGTCTGGTTCAGATCGATATTGCCGGCGTTCCACGAAATCGTCGAACTGGCCTGGTTTTCCAGCGCGCGGCCGGCATCCAGATTCATGCCGCCGCCGGAAATCGTGGCGCCGCCTTGTACGATGGTGCGCGCGTTGCCGGTCATGGCGCCGCCGGTAAAGTTGCCGGCCGCAGCCAGCGTAAGATCGGCCGGGCCGGTGATCGTGCCGTTCGCCAGGCTGAAAGTGCCGCTGCCGCTCACCGTATACGCGGTATTTACATTGACCGTGCCGGCGGCGATCACGAAGTTGCCGGAGGTGTTGGCCGCGCCGCCATTCAGATTGTGCGTGCCGCCGCCGAATTGCAGGGTGGTGGCCGCGGCGGTGCTGAAATTGCCCGTATGCGCGCCGCCGGCGCTCAGATTGATGGTGCCGCTTTGGACCTCCACGCTGCCCGAATTGTTGAATTCGACCTGCACGGAAGTCGTGCCGGCACCGGCGGACTTGCGCAAGGTGCCGCTATTGTCGAAGCGCGGTAACGGGGCGCCGGCAACGTCGGCGAATGCGGTTGCGAACAGGGTATTGTTGCTGGCCGCGTCGATAATCCCGGCATTGGCGATACGGCCGGAGCCGCCGTTTGCGGTCTGGTTCAGGTCGATATTGCCGGCGTTCCACGAAATCGTCGAACCGACCTGGTTTTCCAGCACGCGGCCGGCATCCAGATTCAGGCCGCCGCCGGAAATCGTGGCACCGCCTTGCACGATGGTGCGCGCGTTGCCGCTCATGGTGCCGCCGGTAAAGTTGCCTGCGGCTGCCAGCGTGAGGTCACCCGCGCCGGTCAAAGTGCCGCCCGCCATGTTGAACACGCCGGCGCCGCTCACCGTATACGCGGTGTTCACATTCACCGTGCCACTGGAAAGTTGCAGCGTGCCGGCCGTGCTGGCTGCGCCGCCGTTCAAATTGTGCGTTCCGCCGCCAAATTGCAGCGTGGCGCCGGCATTGGTGCTGAAGTTCCCGGTATGCGTGCCGCCGGCACTCAGGTTGATCGTGCCGGTCTGCACCTGCACGCTGCCGGTGTTGTTGAATTCGACCTGAACGCTGGTGGTACCCGCGCCGGCCGTCTTGCGGAAGGCGCCGCTGTTGTCGAAGCGCGGCAGCGGCGCACTGCCCACATCGCCGAATCCGGTCGCGAATATGGTGTTGTTGCTGGCAGCGTCGAAAGTGCCGGCATTGCTGATGCGCCCCGAGCCACCGCCATTCACATTGTTCATGTCGATGTTGCCGGCCGACCAGGTGACGGTCGAAGCCGCCTGATTTTCCAGCACGCGGCCCGCGTCGAGATTGGCCCCGCCGCTCGCGATCGTGGCGCCGCCGGCAAGTATGGTGCGGCCGCTGCCGGTCATGGTGCCGCCGCTCAGGCTGGCCAGGCCGCTCACGGTCAGATTCGAACTGCCCGATAGCGTGCCGCTGGACTGAGTGTATTGCCCGGTCGTGGCCGCGCCGCCCGATATGTCCAGCGTGCCGCCGGTAATTTCCGTCAGGCCGGCGATCGAATAGGCCGCCGTGATATTGACGCTGCCGCTCGAAACCAGCACCCGCCCCGGCGAGGTAATGGTGCCGGCGCTTATGGTGTGCGTGCCGCCGCCGAACTGCAGCGTGGTTCCGGCCAGGACATTGAAATTGCCGCTATGCGCGCCGCCGGCCGACAGGTTCAGGGTGCCGCTCTGTACCTGCACATTGCCGGTGTTGTTGAACGTCACCTGAATGCTGGTCGTGCCGGCGCCGGCGGATTTGCGGAAGGTGCCGCTATTGTCGAAGCGCGCCAGCGGCGCGCTATTGACGTCGCCGAAGCCGGTCGCAAACACGGTGTTGTTGTTGCTGGCGTCGAATGTCCCGGCGTTTTCGATGCGTCCCGAACCGCCGCCGTTCACGTTGTTCATGTCTATGTTGCCGGCCGACCAGGCTACCGTCGAGCCGATCTGGTTTTCCAGCACCCGGCCAGAGTCCAGATTCGTGGCGCCGCCGGAAATCGTCGCGCCCGCCTGCAATATGGTGCGGCCCGCACCGCTCATGGTGCCGCCGCTCAATACGGCCGCTCCGGTCACGGTGAGGTTCGAACTGCCGGACAGCGTGCCGCCGGACTGGGTGAATTGGCCCGTGGTGGCCGCGCCGCCAGAAATGTCCAGCGTACCGTTGGTGATTTCGGTCGCCCCGGCGATCGAATAGGCGGTCGTGATACCGACACTGCCGGACGACACCAGCACGCGCCCCGGCGAGGTGATCGCGCCGGCACTGATGGTGTGGGAGCCGCCGCCGAATTGCAGCGTGGTTCCCGCCGCGACGTCGAAATTGCCGGTATGCGCGCCACCGCCGGTCATGTTCACCGTGCCGCTCTGTACCTGCACGTTGCCGGTATTGTTGAATGTGACCTGTACCGTCGTGGCGCCGGTGCCGGCAGATTTGCGGAAGGTGCCGCTATTGTCGAAGCGCGCCAGCGGGGCGGTGTTGACATCCGCGAACCCGGTCGCAAACATCGTGTTGTTGTTACTCGCATCGAATATGCCGGCATTGCTGATGCGGCCCGAGCCGCCCGTGCTCAAGCCGTTGAAGTCGATACTGCCGGCAGTCCAGGCGATGGTCATGCCGGCCTGGTTTTCCAGGACGCGGCCCGCATCCAGGTTGATGCCGCTGCCGGATATGGTGGCGCCGCTGGCAAGGATGGTGTGGCCGCTGCCGGTCATGATGCCGCCGGTCAGCGTGGCTGCGGCGGAAACGCTGAGGTTGCCGGTGCCGGCCAGCGTGCCGCCGGATTGCGAAAAGCTGGTCACCGCGGCGTTGTTTGCGCCTATGTCCAGCGTTCCACTGGTAATCACCAGGCTATTGCCCAGGCTGGCGAGCGGCCCGCTCAGGCTGAGCGTGCCGCCATTGACCGAGGTGGTTCCGCTCAGGTTATAGGTGCCGGCCATATTCACCGTGCCGGCGCTGGCGGTCACATTGGTGGTCGCGATGCTGCTTGCCGCGTCCAGGGTGTGCGTGCCGCCGCCAAACTGCAGGGTGCCGGCACCGCTGTAGCTGCCGCCGGTGGCACTGCCTCCGCCGGAAAAGTTCAGCGTGCCGGTCTGAATTTGCACCGCACCGGTGTTGTTGAAGGTGACCTGCACGGTGGTCGTACCGGCCCCGGCAGATTTGCGGAAGGTGCCGCTGTTGTCGATACGCGCCAAGGGCGGCGTGCCGATGTCGGCGAAGCCGCTCGCGAACACGGTGTTGTTGCTGCTCGCGTCGATTACCCCGGCATTGGTGATGCGGCCTGAGCCGCCGCTGCTGGCGCCGTTCAGATCGATGTTGCCGGCAGTCCAGGATATGCTCGAGCCGACCTGATTTTCCAGCACCCGCCCGGCGTCGAGGTTGGTGCCGCCGCCGGATATCGTGGCGCCACCCTGCAGGATGGTGCTGCCGGCGCCCGCCATGATGCCGCCGGTCAGCGTGGCGGCTCCGGTAACCGTCAGGTTGCCGGTTCCCGACAAGGTGCCGCCCGACTGGTTGAAATTGGTCACCGTGGCATTGCTGGCGGCGGTGTTCACGGTTCCGCCGCTGATCGTGAGCGTACTGCCCAGGCTCGTGAGCGTGCCGCTCAGATTCAGGGTGCCGCCGCTGGCCGTGGTGGTTCCGGCGACGTTATAGGTGCCGGCCATATTGACCGTGCCGCTGGCGATGGTCGCGTTGGTGGTGGTAATGCTGGATGCGGCGTCCAGGGTGTGCGTTCCGCCGCCGAACTGCAGCGTGCCGGCACCGCTGTAACTTGCGCCGGTGCCGCTGCCGCCGCCCGCGAGGTTGACCGTGCCGGTCTGGACTTGCAGGTTGCCGCTATTGTTGAACGCAAGCTGCACGGAAGTCGTGCCGGTACCCGCGGACTTGCGGAAGGTGCCGCTATTGTCGAACACCGCCAGCGGGGGGGTGTTGATGTCGACGAAGCCGCTCGCAAATAGGGTGTTGTTGCTGCTGGCATCGATCACGCCGGCATTGGTGATGCGGCCCGAACCGCCCGCGCCCGAATTGTTCAGGTCGATGTTGCCGGCGCTCCAGGCGATGGTCGAGCCGACCTGGTTTTCCAGCACGCGGCCGGCATCCAGGTTGGTGCCGCCGCCCGTAATGGTTGCGCCACCCTGCAGTATGGTGCGTCCGCTGCCGCTCATGCTGCCGCCGGAAAGCGCGGCCGTCCCGGTAACGGTCAGGTTGCCGCTGCCGGTCAAGGTGCCGCCGGTCTGGTTGAAACTGCTTACCGTGGCGTTGCTGGCAGCGGTATTGAGCGTGCCGCCGCTGATCGTGAGCGTGCTGCCCAGGCTGCTGAGCGTGCCGGTCAGATTGAGCGTGCCGCCGCCCACCGTGGTGGTGCTGCTCACGTTATAGGTGCCGGCCATATTGACCGTGCCGTTACTGATGGTCAGGTTGGCGGTGGTGATGCTGGAGGCCGCGTCTATCGTATGCGTGCCGCCACCGAATTGCAGCGTGCCGGCGCCCATGTAGCTTGCGCCCGTGCCGCTGCCGCCGCCGCTCAGGTTGATCGTGCCGGTCTGCACGTCCACCGTGCCGGTGTTGTTGAACGTTGTCTGTACCGACGTGGAGCCGGCACCGCCCGATTTGCGGAAGGTGCCGCTGTTGTCGAACAGCGCCAGCGGCGCGGTATTGATGTCGGCGAAGCCGCTCGCAAAAACGGTGTTGTTGCTGCTGGCATCGATCACGCCGGCATTGGCGATGCGACCCGAACCGCCGGTACTCAAGTTGTTCAGGTCGAAATTGCCGGCGCTCCAGGCAATGGTCGAGCCGGTCTGGTTTTCCAGCACGCGGCCGGCGTCCAGGCCGATACCGCCGCCCGTAATGTTCGCACCACCCTGCAGGATGGTGCGGCCGCTGCCGGTCATGCTGCCGCCCGACAGCGAGGCCAGGCCGGTAATCGTGAGGTTGCCGCTGCCGCTCAACGTGCCGCTGGTTTGCGTATAGGTGGCCGTGGATGACGCGGAATCGAGTTGCAGCGTCGCGCCGGTGACGGATGTGTCGGCGGTGTTGCTGAAGCTGCCGGTCACGCGCAGCAGGCCGCTGCCGGTAACCACCAGATTTTCCTGGCTGATCAGGGACAATATGGTGTCGGAGCCGCTGCGGTGCGTGATGGTTTGCAGCCCGGCGACATTCAGCGTTACGTCGTCGGCGGCACCCGGCAGCAGCGGATTGCTGCTCCAGTTGGCCGCGACATCCCAAAATCCCGTGGCGCCGGTCCAGTTTATCGACGCCGCGCCAGCCGGCGTGCCGAGCGCAAGCGCCAGCACGGTCGGGCTGAATGCGGTCGCCAGTTTGACCCGACGCGCCAGTTCCGCAAAGCGGCCGGCGCGTAGCGCGAAGCGGCAATGCGTACGAGGTTTCGCTGCAGCCATATGACCCTCCTGATGGCAGGGGCCGCTGTGCCACCAGCGTGCCCGCGCCGCCGGACCTACCCCAGGTCCCGAGGCGGCGTCTTGACCCCGCGCGCGCATGATCGTTGCGCTCTGCGCTGGCCCATAGTCCAAACCCGGCTGCCCCAGTGGAACACCCGGATGCCGTGCTGCATATGTCCATGGGTGCCCATGCATAAATCATACTAACTGGTCAGTGCGTTGATTTGATGAGGTTTATTTGCGTCGAGTGGGCGTTTCTGTAAAAAAACTCGACACGCGCATGGCATCGCGGGAGCGCGTCCGCATAGCCCGGATGGGAGCGCATGGACCTATGCGCGGCGCAGGCTGGCGCGCAGCGGCTGAGGGCCGGACAGGGCTGGTCCGCGCCATGGCCGGTTGCCTGGGGGCGTTGCGGGAGTTCAGGCTGCGCTGCGGAGCGCGGTCAAGCGACTTTGGGCTGGCTCCGGCACCGGCCGGGCGGCGCCAGTGCCGGGCGCCGCTCGGCTATTGCGCCCGGCACGGCGGCGCGAGGTTTACAGCCAGTCGCGCGGCGGAAGAAATTGCTCGTACAGCGACGCTTCCGGCGTGCCGGCTTGCGGCTGCCAGTTGTAGCGCCAGCGCACGATGGGCGGCATGGACATCAGGATGGATTCGGTGCGCCCGCCCGACTGCAGGCCGAATAGCGTGCCGCGGTCGAACACCAGATTGAATTCGACATAGCGGCCGCGCCGGTAGGCTTGGAAGTCGCGCTCGCGCTCGCCATAGGGCAGGTCGCGGCGGCGCTCCGCGATGGGGCAATAGGCGGCCAGAAAGGCTTCGCCGACGCTTTGGGTCAGGGCATAGGCATGGTCGAAATCGACCTTGCCGTCGGCGCCGAAATCGTCGAAAAAGACGCCGCCCACGCCACGCGCTTCGTTGCGGTGCTTGAGGTAAAAGTATTCGTCGCACCAGCGCTTGAAGCGC
>JAEUNN010000326.1 GCA_016791085.1 Rhodocyclaceae bacterium
CGCGTGATGGCCGGCAAGGACGGCCTGCAGACGCATATGGAAATCAGCATGGTGCCCAACCGCAACGCGCGCGGCTGGGTGGACGGCGTGCACATCATGGCGCGCGACATTACCGACCAGCGCCGCTTCGAACAGCGCATCCAGTACCTCGCCACGCGCGACACGCTGACCAAACTGCCCAACCGCTCGCTGCTGCTGGACCGGCTCAATCAGGCGCTGGCGCGCGCCCAGCGCAGCGCCGGCATGCTGGCCGTGATGGTGCTGGACCTGGACCGCTTCAAGAACATCAACGACTCGCTGGGTCATCAGATCGGCGACGCGCTGTTGCGCATGGTGGCGCAGCGCATCACTTCCTGCCTGCGCGAACAGGATTCCGTGGCGCGCCAGGGCGGCGACGAATTCATCCTGCTGCTGCCGGGCCTGGACCAGCAGGGCGATGCGCTGCGGGTGGCGGAAAAAGTGCTGGCCGCGATCTCCGAACCCTGCGTGATCAACGGCACTGCCATCACCATAGGCGGCAGCCTGGGCGTGGCGCTCTACCCCGACGACGGCAAGGATTCCGATACTTTGCTGCGCAATGCCGACGTGGCCATGTACCACGCCAAGGAATCCGGGCGCAACCACTGCCAGTTCTTCACCCAGCGCATGAACGACCTGGCGCGCCAGCGCCTCACGCTGGAAGCCGAATTGCGCCGCACGCTGGACGCCGGCGGTCTGCACCTGTGCCTGCAGCCGGTGGTCGATACCGGCAGCGGCCGCGTGGTCGGCTTCGAGGCGCTGGCGCGCTGGCAGCACGCCACGCTGGGCAATGTGCCGCCCACGCAATTCATTCCGGTCGCGGAAGAATCCGGCCTCATCCTGGCGCTGGGCACCTGGGCGCTGCGCGCCGCCTGCGTCGCCGCGCGCCGGCTGCAGGCGCCGGGCCAGGCGCGCTGGGTGGCGGTAAACGTGTCGGCGCGCCAGTTCCGCCACAAGGATTTCGTGGCCACCGTGGAACAGGCCCTGGCCGACACCGGGCTGGACCCGCACCTGCTGGTGCTCGAAATTACCGAAAGCATGCTCATGGAACACACCGAAGCCGCCATCGCAACCTTGCACGCGCTGGCCGAGCGCGGCATGGAACTGGCCATCGACGACTTCGGAACCGGCTATTCCAGCCTGAGCTATCTGCGCCGCCTGCCCATACACAAAATCAAGATAGACCGCAGTTTCGTGCGCGAACTGCCGGGCGACGGCGAAAGCGCGGCCATCGTGCGCGCCATCGTCGGGCTGGCGTCCACGCTGGGCATGAAAACCGTGGCCGAAGGCGTCGAAACGCCGTCGCAATTCGAATTCCTGCGCAGCAATGCCTGTCCTTACGCCCAGGGCTATTTGTTCAGCGAGCCGCGGCGCGTGGAAACCTGGACCGCGGAAGCGCTGGCCGCGATCGAACGCGCCGGCTGCGCCAAATCCGCCGCGGCTTGAGCGCCGCGCGTGGCGGTGCAGGCGGAATACGCGATAATCCCCAGGCAAGCCTGCTCCACCTGTTCCGGATGACCCCCATGAGCACCGCATTCGATCGCTGCGCGGACCGCATCGCCGCCGCCGACTCACTCGTGATCTGTGCCGGTGCCGGCATGGGCGTGGATTCCGGCCTGCCGGATTTTCGCGGGCCGGGCGGCTTCTGGCGCGTCTATCCGGCACTTGCGCGGGCGCGCATGCAGTTCGAGGAAATCGCCAATCCCGCCGCGTTCGAGCGCGAACCGCAACTTGCCTGGGGCTTTTACGGCCACCGTCTGGCGCTCTACCGCGCCACCCGCCCGCACGCCGGCTTCGCCATCCTGAACGCCATTGCCGACCGGCTGCCATACGGTGCCTTCGTATTCACGAGCAATGTGGATGGCCAGTTCCAGGTCGGCGGCACGCCGTCCGAACGTGTGCTCGAGTGCCACGGTTCCATCCACCACCTGCAATGCGCCGCGGTGTGCAGCGACGACATCTGGCCGGCCGATTTCGAGCCGCACATCGATGCCGACGCCTGCCGCATGCTCGGCGAACTGCCGTCCTGCCCGCGTTGCGGCGGCCTCGCCCGGCCCAACGTGCTCATGTTCAGCGACTGGAACTGGATCGCGCAGCGCACCGAAACGCAGCGCCACCGCATGCACGACTGGCTGCACCGCGTGGCGCGCCCGCTGGTGATAGAACTAGGCGCCGGCACCCACGTGCCTACCGTGCGCATGACCGCCGAACATCTGGGCGCGCCCATCCTGCGCATCAATCCGGGCGAACCGCAATTGCCGGCCGAACGCGGCGTAAGCCTGGCGCTGGGCGCGCTCGAAGCGCTCGCCGGCATAGAAACCGCGCTGCAAAGGCGCGGCTTTTTCGCGCCCTGAGCACGGTGCCCCGGCGCTATTTGCGGCTAACCACGACCACGCCGGCAACCACCAGCGCCGCCCCGGCCAACTGGCTCAATCCGACCGCTTCGCCCAGAAACAGCCAGGCGAGGAAAATGGTCGCCACCGGGCCTATGCAGCCTATCAGACCGAAGCGCGCACTGCCTATGCGCGCGATGGCGGCGCCCACCATCAGGCTGGGCAGCACGGTAGCGAACACCGCCATGGCTGCGGCGAGCCCATATACCTGCCACGGCAGCACCAGTGCCGACATGGGCTTGGTCGCGGCGAATTGCAGGGCCACCGCCAGCGCCGACCAGAGCATGCTGGAAGCCATGAGCCGGGAGGCGCCGATGCGGCCTATGATTTGCCCGCTGGCGATCAGGTAAATGCTGTAGGTAAGCGCCGAGGCCAGCACGTACAGCGCGCCGCGCCAGGTATCCGGGCCGCCGGCACCGGCCAGGTCATGACCGAAACTTGCCGCGATGCCGGCGTAAGTGAGCGCCATCGCCAGCAATTCGCGCCGCCCCGGACGCTTGTTCAGCAATAGCGCCGACAGCAGCACCACGAAAGTCGGGTAGGAAAACAGGATGACGCGCTCCAGCCCGGCGCTAATGTACTGCAGGCCGGCAAAATCCAGCAGCGCGGACAGATAGAACCCGAACATGCCCAGGCCCGCCACGTACAGCAGGTCGCGCAAGCCCAGGGGCGGGCGGCCGCGCCGTTCGGCAAACGCGATCAGGCCGAATACCGGCGCGGAAAAGCCCATGCGCAGCGCGAGCAGGGTGAGCGCATCGACGCCATAGGGATAGGCCAGCTTGATCAGGATGGCCTTGAACGAAAACCCGATCGCGGCCAGCGCTGCAAAAATCACCCCAAGGCGCAGTTCGTGCGCGGGCGTAACGGCCTCAGCCACGCCGCATGGTCGGCAGCGGCCGCGTGCGGGCGCGCGAGTGGCAAAAACGCCTCAACGCCTGCCCCCCAGTATCGAGCCCATGATGCCGCGCAATATCTGTTTGCCGACCGCACTGCCTATGCTACGCGCGGCACTTTTGGCGGCCGCTTCGAGCACGCCTTCGCGGCCGCGGCGCGCGCCGCCGCGACCCAGCAGATCGCCCAGACCGCCCAGCACGCCGCCCTGAGCGGCCGGCTCGGCGTCCGCCGCAGCGGCGTCCGGTTCGGGCGCGGCAGCCGGCGCGGCGCTTTGCGCGGACAGTTTTTCGTAGGCGGATTCGCGGTCGACCATCTGTTCGTAGCGGCCGTACAGCCCGTCGCTGCGCACGTGGGCGGCGCGCTCCTCGGCCGTGAGCGGCCCCAGCCGCGACGCCGGCGGATAGATGAAAGCCCGCTCGACCATGCTGGGGCGTCCTTTTTCGTCCAGGAAGGACACCAGCGCCTCGCCGGTGCCCAGTTCGAGTATCGCGCTGGCCGCATCGAAAGCCGGATTGGCGCGCATGGTCTGGGCGGCCGACTGCACGGCTTTCTGGTCGCGCGGCGTGAAGGCGCGCAGCGCGTGCTGCACGCGGTTGCCGAGTTGACCCAGCACGTTGTCGGGCACGTCGCGCGGGTTCTGCGTCACGAAATACACGCCCACGCCCTTGGAACGTATGAGCCGCACCACCTGTTCGACCTTCTGCAGCAATGCCGGCGGCGCCTCGCTGAACAGCAGGTGGGCTTCATCGAAAAAGAACACCAGTTTGGGCTTTTCCATGTCGCCCACTTCGGGCAGGCGCTCGAACAGTTCCGACAACAGCCAGAGCAGGAAGGTCGAATACAGCCGCGGCGACTGGTGCAGCTTTTCGGCCGCCATGATGTTGATGACGCCACGGCCATAGTCGTCGGTGCGCATGAGGTCGGCCACATCCAGCATGGGCTCGCCGAAAAAATGCTCCGCGCCCTCGTCCTCCAGCCCCAGCAGGCCGCGCTGTATGGCGCCTATCGAAGCCGGGCTGACATTGCCGTAGCGCGTTTTGTAGTCGGCCGCGTTGTCGCCGACGTGCTGCACCATGGCGCGCAGATCTTTCATGTCCAGCAGCAGCAGGCCTTCGTCGTCGGCCACGCGGAACACGATTTGCAGCACGCCGGCCTGCGTGTCGTTGAGATTCAGCAGGCGCGCCAACAGCAGCGGCCCCATGTCGGAAACGGTGGCGCGCACCGGATGGCCCATGGCGCCGAACACGTCCCAGAACGCCACGCTGTTCGGGTAGGGCGTGAAATCCTGCAAGCCCAGTTGATCCAGGCGCTTTTGCAGCCCCGGCGTGAGCGTGCCGGCGGCGGCCATGCCGGACAGATCGCCCTTCACGTCGGCCAGAAAGACCGGCACGCCTATGTAGGACAGCCGTTCCGACAGCGACTGCAGGGTGACCGTTTTGCCGGTACCGGTGGCGCCCGTCACGAGGCCGTGGCGGTTGGCCATCTGCGGCAACAGCGCGAGCACCGTGTCGCCGCCTTTCGCGACATAGAGGGGGTCGGCCATGGGAACTTACCTCCGCGGTTTATAATTTCAGCCTCTCAAAGTCTAACAGCAAGCCGAGGTTGTCATGGCCGGCCATTCCAAATGGGCCAACATCCAGCACCGCAAGGGGCGGCAGGATGCCAAACGCGGGAAAATTTTCACCAAGCTCATCAAGGAAGTCACCGTCGCGGCCCGCATGGGCGGGGGCGATCCGAACTTCAATCCACGCCTGCGCCTGGCCATAGACAAGGCCAAGGCGGAAAACATGCCGGGCGACAACATCGACCGCGCCGTCAAGCGCGGCACCGGCGAACTGGAAGGTGTGAGCTACGAAGAAGTGCGCTATGAAGGATATGGCGTGGGCGGCGCCGCGGTGGTGGTCGATTGCCTGACCGACAACCGCGTGCGCACGGTGGCGGAAGTGCGCCACGCGCTGTCCAAACACGGCGGCAACCTGGGCACGGACGGGTCGGTCGCGTTCATGTTCAAACATTGCGGGCAATTTCTGTTCGCGCCCGGCAGTTCCGAGGACAAGATCATGGAAGCCGCGCTCGACGCCGGCGCCGAGGACGTGCTGGCGAACGAGGACGGGTCCATAGAAGTGATCTGCGCGCCGGCGGATTTCAGCGCCGTCAAGGACGGTCTGGAAAAGGCCGGCTGCAAGCCGGAACTGGCGGAAATCACGCTGAAGGCGCTGAACGAAACCGCGCTGGCCGGCGACGACGCCATCAAGATGCAGAAAATGCTCGACGCGCTGGAGGACCTCGACGACGTGCAGGACGTCTACACCACCGCCGTGCTGGACAGCTGACGCAGGCGTCATGGCGGCCGGATACCGGGCCAGCCCCTGCGCGCCGGGACCCGCCTGATGCAACGCATCGCGCCCTGGCTGTTCGTGCTGCTCTGGAGCACCGGCTTCATCGGTGCCAAATTCGGCCTGCCGCACGCCGACCCTCTGGCCTTTCTGCTGGTGCGCTATTGCGCCGTGCTCGCGCTGGTGCTGCCGCTGGTGTGGATTACGCGCGCACCCTGGCCGGCCGACCTGCGCACCGCGTTGCACATAGGGGTGGCCGGGCTGCTGGTGCAGGCCACCTACCTGGGCGGCGTGTTTTCGGCCATCGCGCTGGGCCTGCCGTCCGGCGTGACCAGTCTGATCGTGGGTCTGCAGCCGCTCATCACGGCCGCGCTGGCCGGGCTCGCGCTGGGCGAGCGCGTGAGCCCCCGGCAATGGACCGGCCTGGTGCTGGCGCTGGCCGGCGTGGCGCTGGTGTTGTCCGGCCGCGCCGATCTCGCAGCCGGCGTTCGCGTCGATTTCGTGCAGGTGCTGCCGGCCCTGATCGCGCTGGCCGGCATCAGCATAGGCACTTTGTACCAGAAGCGTTTCTGTCCGGTGTTCGATCTGCGCACCGGCACTTTCCTGCAATTCCTGCCCTCGGCCGTGGTCACCGCCATCATCGTGTTCGCGGGCGGGCGCTGGCGCGTCGATTGGCAGCCCGAATTTCTGTTCGCGCTGGGCTGGCTCACCCTGGTGTTGTCGTTCGGCGCCATGAGTTTGCTGCACCAGCTCATACGCCGCGGCAGCGCGGTGGCCGTGGCCAGCCTGTTCTACCTGACGCCGGTGGTTACCGCGGTCATGGCCTACGCCTTGTTCGGCGAACGTCTCACGCCGCTCCAGCTGGGCGGCATGGCGCTCGCGGTGGCAGGCGTGGCGGCCGCGCGCGGGCGGGCACGCTGATGCGCATATTGGGCATAGACCCCGGCCTGCGCGTGACCGGCTTCGGGCTGATCGACCAACAGGGCAGCCGGCTCGAATACGTGGCGAGCGGCTGCCTGCGCACGCCCGAGGACGCGCCGCTGCCGCTACGCCTCAAAACCATACTCGAAGAACTGGGCGTAGTGATCGCGCAGTATCGGCCCGGTCAGGCCGCGGTGGAACAGGTGTTCGTGAATGTGAATCCGCAATCCACGTTGCTGCTCGGTCAGGCGCGCGGCGCGGCGCTATGCGCGCTGGTTGCGGCCGGCCTGCCGGTGGCCGAATACACGGCGCTGCAAATCAAGCAGGCCGTGGTCGGCCAGGGGCGCGCGAAAAAAGAACAGGTGCAGGACATGGTGCGCCGGCTGTTGGCGCTGCCGGCCGCGCCGGGCGCCGACGCCGCCGACGCGCTGGCCTGCGCGATCTGTCATGCCCACGGCGGCAGCGGCTGGGGCGCGGGCGCCGCCGAAAGGCGCCAGGGCAGCCGTCTGCTGGGCCGCAAAAAAACCGGCTGGCGCTCGTATCAGCCGTAATTCGGCCCGGGCTGCCGCTAAACTAGCGCGCTACCCGCCCCAACACGTTTACGATGCCTCCCGTCGAACCCGGCCCGGAATCTTACGCGCACCCCGCCCTGCGTTTTTTCGTGGCCACGCGTCCGGCGTTTCTGAGCGTCACGCTGGTCGCCAGCCTGATCGGCATGGCTGCGGCCTGGGCCGACGGCGTGGAGGTCGATCCGCTGCTGGCGCTCGCCACCCTGTTGGCCGCACTGTGCGCACACGCCTGCGTGAATGTACTGAATGACGTGCACGACGCCGAGGCCGACGCGCAAAACCGCGAGCGCATCTACCCCTACACGGGCGGCAGCCGTTTCATCCAGAATCGCGTGATGGCCGCAGCCGATCTGGAAAAATTCGGCTGGAGCCTGTTCGGCGCGGTGGTGCTGGCCGGCTTGTGGCTCAGTTTCTTGAGCGGGCCCGGACTGGTGTTGATCGGCCTGGTCGGACTGTTCCTGGGTTGGTCCTATTCGGCGCCGCCCTTGCGCCTGGCGAGCCGCGGCCTGGGCGAATTCGCGGTGGCGGGAGGCTGGCTGCTGGTCGTGATGGGTGCCGATTACGTACAGCGCGGCCACTACGATGCGGGCGCGTTCGTGGCGGGCCTGCCGTTCGCGCTGCTGGTGACGAATTTGCTGCTGGTCAATGAATTTCCCGACTGGCGCGCCGACGCGGCGAGCGGCAAGCACACGCTGGTGGTGCGCCTGGGCCGGCGCAATGCGCGCTGGCTGCATCTGGGCCTGAGCGGAGCGGCCGGCGGCTGGACCATCGCGGCGCTTCTGGCGGGGCTGATTCCGATCGCCTGTTGCGCCGCCCTGCTGGGCCTGGTGCCTTCCGTGCAGGCCGGCCAAGCCTTGTTGCGCCATGCCGAACAGCCGCAGGAACTGCTGCCGGCGATCAGCGGCAGCATCGTCGCGCTGTTATTGTTCGGCGTGCTCATGGCCGGCGGGCTGCTCATGGGCGGGCGCGCCTGAGGCGGCGCCGGCGCAACGACCGAGGACGAAATGATAGGCAGGCTGTGCGGCACCTTGCTGGAAAAGAACCCGCCCCAGATCACGCTGGACGTGGGCGGGGTAGGCTATGAAATCGACGTGCCCATGAGCACTTTTTACCATTTGCCGGCGGCCGGCGAACGCATCAGCCTGCATATCCACCACGTGGTGCGCGAGGACGGCCAGTTTCTGTTCGGTTTTGCCCAGGCCGGCGAACGCGCGGCGTTCCGCCAGTTGCTCAAGGTGAGCGGCATCGGTCCGCGCACCGCGCTGGCGGTGCTGTCGGGCATGTCGGTGGACGATCTGGCCCAGGCCATCGCGCGCCAGGAAGCCGGCCGGCTCATCAAAATACCCGGCATAGGCCGCAAAACCGCGGAACGCCTGCTGCTCGAACTGCGCGACAAGCTGCCTGCCACGACGGCTGGAACGTCCGCCGCCGCGGCGGCTGTGCCCGACGCGAGTTCGGACATCCTGAACGCGCTCATCGCGCTCGGCTATTCCGACCGCGAAGCCGGCGCCGCGCTCAAACAATTGCCCCCCGGCTGCGGCGTCGCCGACGGCATACGCCAGGCCTTGCGCCTGCTCGCCAAAGGCTGAGCCACGCACCGGCCCGTCGGCGTCATGCCGGCGGCAGGCCGGCCTGAGGCTACAATCCGACCATGCTGCAAACCGACAAACTGAGCGCCGCCCTTCCGGACCAAAGACTGGTATCGGGCGCTGCCGCGCCCGACGACGTGCTGGAACGCGCGCTGCGCCCGAAACGCCTGGCCGAATACATCGGCCAGCAAAAAATCCGCGATCAGCTCGACCTGTTCATACAGGCCGCGCGCGGGCGCGCCGAGGCGCTGGATCACGTGCTGCTGTTCGGTCCGCCCGGGCTGGGCAAAACCACGCTGGCGCATATCGTGGCCGCGGAAATGGGTGTGGGGCTCAGGCAAACGTCCGGACCGGTGCTGGAACGCGCCGGCGATCTGGCCGCCATGCTGACCAATCTCGAGCCGCGCGACGTGCTGTTCATAGACGAAATCCATCGCCTTTCGCCGGTCGTGGAAGAAATACTTTACCCGGCGCTGGAAGATTTCCAGATCGACATCATGATCGGCGAAGGCCCCGCGGCGCGCTCCGTCAAACTCGACCTGCCGCCGTTCACGCTGGTCGGCGCCACCACGCGCGCCGGCATGCTCACCAACCCTCTGCGCGACCGCTTCGGCATCGTTGCGCGGTTGGAGTTTTATACACCGGAAGAACTGGCGCTCATCGTGCATCGCTCGGCGCAATTGCTGAACTGCCCCATCGATGCCGAAGGCGCGCTCGAAATTGCGCGCCGCGCGCGCGGCACGCCGCGCATCGCCAACCGTCTGCTGCGCCGCTGCCGCGATTTTGCCCAGGTGCGCGCGGGCGGCGCGATCACGCGCGAGGTAGCGGACGCCGCGCTCACGATGCTGGATGTCGATGCGCTAGGCCTCGATCTGATGGACCGCAAACTGCTGGGCGCCATCATGGACAAGTTTGGCGGCGGTCCGGTCGGCGTCGATAACTTGGCGGCCGCCGTGGGCGAGGCGCGCGACACCATCGAAGACGTGATAGAACCTTATCTGATCCAGCAAGGCTATCTGCAGCGCACCCCGCGCGGGCGCATCGCCTGTGCTTCCATCTACCGGCATTTCGGCCTGTCCGCCCCGGCCGGCGGTCCGAACCGCGATTTCTGGCAGGACTGAGCGGGCGCGAACCAGGCGCCGCCGCCGCAACGTTTCCTCAGGTCCGCATGCCGCTCCAATGTGGCATCATGGCGCCTTCCGCGGCGGGCCGCGGGCCTCGAGGAGACCGAATATGAATATGCGGAACCATCCGTCCTTTTTCCTGGGCCGACGCGCCGGCGCCCTGCTGCTGGGCCTGCTGTTCGCCGGCGTGGCGCAGGCAGACATCCTGATCGGCCAGTCCACCGGGCTCACCGGCCAGGTGGCGGGCGGCTCGCAGGAAAACCTGGCGGGCGCCAAGCTGTACTTCGACAATATCAACGCCAACGGCGGCATCAACGGCGAAAAGATCGTACTCGAATCGCTCGACGATTCTTACGACGCCAGGCGCACCGTCGAAAACACGCGCAAGCTCATCGAGGAAAAGAATGTCGTGGCCATGCTGCTCACGCGCGGCACGCCAACCACGGAAGCCATCGTGCCTCTGCTGGAAAAAAACCGCGTGCCGCTGGTGGCGCCGTCCACCGGGGCCATCGTGCTGCGCCAGCCCGTCAAACCCATGCTGTTTCATGTGCGCGCCACCTATCAGCGCGAAGCGGAACGCTGCGTAGAACTGTTGAGCGCCATGGGGCAAACCAAATTCGCCGTGCTGTACCAGAATAATTCTTTCGGGCGCGATGCGCTCACGGGCGCCGAACGCGGCATCGCCAAAGCCAAACTAAAGCCGGTGCTGGCGCAGGGCTTCGACCCTGAAAAGCCGGATTTCGCTGCCGTGGTGGCGGAAATCGTCAAAGGCGGCACCGATTCGGTGCTGCTGTTCGCAACCGAAACGCCGGCCGTCGCATTCATGAAGGAATTGCGCAAGGCCTCGCAAACCACCCAGGTTGCCACCCTGTCGAACAACGCCACGTCCAGTTTCACCCGAGGTCTGGGCGAATTGGGCCGCGGCACGGTCGTCACGCAAATCGTGCCGAACCCTTCGTCGACGTCGATTCCCATCGTCAAGGAAATTACCGCGATCGCCAAAGCCAAAGGGATGGCGGATGTCACCCCGGCCATGATCGAAGGTTACGTGGGGGCCAAGGTGCTGGCCGAAGGCCTGCGCCGCGCCGGCCCCAAGGTCACGCGCGCAAGCCTGCTCGACGCCTTGAACGGCCTGAAAAATTACGACGTGGGCGGCATGACCATGAACTATTCGGCCGATCACCACGACGGCGCGGATTTCGTGGAGCTTTCCACGATCAGCCGCGACGGTCGTTTCCAGCGCTGAACGCGGCCGCCCCGGCGCATTGCAGAGCAACAGCCCGCAACAAGGATTGTGTGATATTCTTCACGGAGAATACAGCTTAACCTACACCATCTGCGATGCGCTGAAAAATGAGCGAGACCGAATTTCCCGGGCAACTCGCGCGCGCGCGTCGCACAGCGCTGCCCGGTGCACTGGGTACGCCTGAGGTAAAACGGCACTACCTTGGGCGCGTCGGCGAGGAACGCGTATTCAAGCTTTCGGCCGCCGCCATCCACCTGCTTTTCTGCATACTTGCGCTCGCCAGTCTCCTTTCCCAGGGTGGGAACACGGACGCAATAGACCTTTTCCGCAGCGACATTGCCATTCCCGGCCTGAGTGCGGCCGACAGTGCACCGCTATTTTGCGGTGCGACATTGCTTGCGCACGTGCTTGCAATGCTGGCCTTCGCGTCCAGCCTGTCGCGTAGCGGGCGGCACAACTGGCGGTTGCTGCTGATCGAGGTGCTGCTGGCGGGAATTTCCCTGCCATATTTGCGCGCCGGATTCGCAATCGTGCTGTGCCTGAATCTGGCCATGCTGCTGTACGGCTGCCGGCCAAACTTCAACGATCACCAGGCTTACCGCTAGCGCGGCCGCGCGGCACTAGATGCCGCCGGCCTTGCGGATACGCCAGATTTCCACCCCCACCGCAGCCACATCGCCGTAAATGTCGGGCTTGGCCGTGGATACGCGTGCCGCGCGCACGGCCGGGTGGCTCATGGCCAGGTCGGCGATGCGATCGCACAAGGTTTCCTGCAGGTTGAAATGTTGCGCGGTCGCAAGTTCCTGCACGCCGCGGCGCAGGTAATCGTAGTCAACCACGTCTTCGAGTGCGTCGCGCTGCGACAGCGCGGCGGCCAGCGGCAGCCAGATTTCGATATTGATCACCACGCGCTGCGGCGCGCGGCGCTCGAATTCATGCACGCCTATCGAAAAGTTGGCGACCAGATCGCGCAGGAACAACTTGCGGTGACTGGTCGGGTCGAGCGGAAAACAGATGTCCTGATTCATGGCCGCGTCACTCGAATTGGATGTCGCGCCGCGTCGGCCACAGATGCATGCCGCCATCGACGATGAGCGTGCTGCCCGTGATGGCCGGCGCGCGCGCAAGAAAACATACCGCCGCGGCAATGTCGCCGGGGCTGTTGGAGCGCCCCAGCGGCGTGCGCCGGCTGGCAGCGGCGAAATTTTCCGCCGTCTGTTCGCCGGACTGGAAGGTAAGTCCCGGCGCGACGCCCAGCACGCGCAACTTTGGCGCCAAAGCCTGGGCCAGCATGGTGGTGGCGGCGGCCAGTGCGGCCTTGGAGAGCGAATACGAAAGGAAATCCGGATTCCAGTTCCACAATTTCTGGTCGAGCAGGTTGATCACCGCCCCCTCGGCGCCATCAGCCATGCGTGCGTGCAGTTCGCGCGCGAGCAACACCGGCGCCGCACAATTGACCGCCATGTGGCGCGCCAGCCGCGCGTAGTCGAAATCCGCCGCGCTGTCGTATTCGAACAGCGAAGCGTTATTGACGACAAGTTGCGGCAGCCCCAGGCCCGCCACCGTGTCGTCCATGAGCCGGCAAACCGCCGCCTGGTCCGCCAGGTCGGCTGCAAAGCAGGCGGCGCGGCGCCCGAGCGCGCGAATTTGCGCGGCGACGTCGCTGGCCTCGGCAGCCGAGGTACGGTAATGCAGGGCCAGGTCCCAGCCGTCCGCCGCCAGGGCCAGCGCCAGGGCGCGCCCCATGCGCCGCCCGGCGCCGGTAACCAGGGCGATGCCGGCCGGGATCATGGCGCGCGGCGCCCCGGCGGTCGGGCTCATTCGAGCACCACCGCCAGCACGACCGGAATGATGGCCACGGCCACAATGTTGCCGACCATGACGATGGATGCCACCCTGGAAGGTTCCTGGTTGTAGCGCTCGGCAAATACGAAATTCAGCACCGCCGGCGGCAGTGCGCCGTACAGCAGCACCAGCGCGCGCGCCGTGCCCTGGATGTCGAACAGCCACACCAGCACGGCACAGATCGCCAGGCCCATGAGCGGACGCGCCAGCGCGCCGATCAGGCCGATGCGCAGATCCGACAGGGCCGAGTCGGCAACCCGCACGCCCAGCGAAAACAGCAGCAGGGGCACCGATACGTCGCCCAGCATCTTGATGGCCAGTTTGAGCGGCGCCCAGATCGGCACCTGCAGCAAGCTCACGGCCAGCCCGGCAATGGACGCCGCAACCACCGGTATGCGCCACAGCGTCCACCATTTGACGCGGTGATCGAGCAGCCAGGCGCCGAACGAAAAATGCAGCAGATTGGTCACCATGAAAATGACTACGATCAGCCCCAGCGCCTGGTCGCCGAAAGCCAGGACGGTAAGCGGCAGGCCCAGATTGCCCGTATTGTTGAACATCATGGGCGGCACGAAAGTGCGTGCGTCCACCCGCAGCATGCGCGCCAGTGCCCAGCCTATCACCCCGCTCGCGGCGATCTGCAGGAAGGCCACCCAGGCCAGCATCTGGTTGGCCGCCAGATCGAAAGATTTGTCGGCCAGCGCCGCAAACACCAGCGCCGGCACGAACACGTCCATGTTGAGCTGGTTTGCGAACGCCATGTCGGGCTTGTGGCGCCTGCCATACAGCCAGCCGCCGATGGCGATGGCAAATACCGGAAAGACGATTGCGACGATGCGTTCGACCATGCGCGGATTAGACCACGTTGCATCGATTTGCGTCACGCAGCGCACGCGGCGGGGCGTTGCACGGAGATGTACAATTTCAGCCGGCTTGAATAAGCTATCTCCCCCCCAACCACGTTCGGGACGACCATGCGCGACTATCTATGCCGGCTGCGCCGCCAATTAGCCCCTGCAACGCTAGCGCTGTCGCTTTTATGCGCCCCTGCCGCCGCCGTGCGCGCCGACATCTTGATAGGCCAGACCGCGGGTTTCAGCGGTGACGTGGCCGGCACGGTGCGCGAAATCACCGATGGCGCGCTGTTATGTTTCAACGATGTGAATGCGCGCGGCGGCGTGAATGGCCAGAAAATCGTGCTCGAATCGATGGACGACAAGTTCGATCCCAAACTGGCCGGCGAAAATGCGCGCAAGCTGGTCGAAGAAAAGAACGTCGTCGCACTCATGCTGTCGCGCGGCACACCGCATAGCGAAGCGGTGCTGCCGGTGCTGGAAAAACACCACCTCGCGCTGGTGGCACCATCCACCGGCGCCATGGTGTTCCACAAGCCGGTCAAGAAGTACGTATTCAACATCCGCGCGCCCTATGCCTCGGAAACCGATTACATCGTGCAATGGTTTTCCAAGGTCGGCCTGAACCGCATCGCGGTGCTGTACCGCAACGATTCGTTCGGTGAGGATGGCCTGGCCGGCGCCAACAAAGGTTTTGAAAAGCGCGGCATCACACCGGTCGCGCTGGAACGTTTCGACCGCACGCAGCCGAATTTCGACGCCGCCATTGCGGCCATCGTGAAAGCCAAAGCCGATACGGTGCTGGTGGTCGGCTCCGGCAAGCCGGTGGCAACTTTCCTGGAAGGTTTGCGCAAGGCCGGCTCGCAAGCCACGCTTGCAACCATGTCCAACAACGCGTCGTCGGACTTTCTCAAGTTGCTGGACAAAAATGCGCGTGGCGTGGCGATTTCGCAAACTTTGCCGGATCCGTCCGATACGCGGCTGGGACTGGTCAAGGAAGCGCAGGCGCTGGCCAAAACGGCCGGCAAGGAAATGTCGCCGGCAATGCTGGAAGGTTATGTTGCAGCCAAGGTGATGTCCGAGGCGCTGCGCCGTGCAGGCACAAAAGTCACGCGCGAGAGCGTGGTCGAAGCACTGGCGTCGATGAAATCCTACGACCTGGGCGGCATCAAGATCAGTTACGGCCCGGACGACCATGGCGGCCTCGATCTGGTCGAAATGTCGGTAATCGGGGCCGGCGGCAAATTCGCCCGCTGAGCGGCCCTGCGCCTGCACGCCATCCGGTATGGCCGCTTTTCCGCAGGGTGACGCGGCACGCGCGGAAGCGGCCGCCTTCGTGCGCCGCTTCCTGAGCGCCTCGCCGCACGCGCCCCTGTTCGCCGACTTGCGCGCCCGCCTGGGGCTGAGCGTGGACGACATGGTGGCGGGCTATCTGCGCTACGCCTTCGATTCTTTCGACAGCGACAACTCGATTTATGAAGATGTCGCCGTGCGCTGCGCGATGCAGATCGAATACCTGACGCCGGACAGCTATCACGCCACGCGCCAGGCGCTGGTGACGGATGCGCTCGCGCGCCACGCACCGGCCAGCATCGCCGACATAGGATTCGGCGCGCCCCTGCGCTATGTGCGCGATTACGTGCTGGCCGCGCCCGGACGGCGCGCCGTGCTGTAC
>JAEUNN010000349.1 GCA_016791085.1 Rhodocyclaceae bacterium
GCTGGTGGTTCTATATCGACGAAACCGACGCCGCCAGCAAATCCACGTTTTCGCTGCTCATGGAACTGGGCCGCCTGGAACTTGCCGGCAAGTCCGGCCCCGGCCCGCTGCTCACGCTGCCGGTGGGCGGGCGCTGAAGGCTGGTGCGCATGGCATTTGCGCCGGCCGGGCGCCTTGGCGCTGGTCCGGTACCTGATTAGCGCCGCTCCGGTAATTGATTAGTTGGACTATGTTAGCGTCCCGCTAGGCGTTTTCCGTTACCGTGGGTGCTGCCGCGCGCGGTCCCGCCCGGAGGTGCGCAAGCGCCCCCGCCGCCAGCCCTGCCATTCCGCCGGCATGGGCGCGCAAAGCCCGGTCCCTGCCCGGACGGCGCGACTATAGTGAATGCATCACCGGGCTTACCGCAACGTCATTGCATCGCCCGCGCCGGGATAACCGACGCCGCAAAACTCCAAACCGGTCCAGACCGAAGCCAGGTGCGTGCGCGGGCGGAATTGTCCGGAGGATGCATCATGCATGACGAAACCATCCTGCAGGCGGGCCAAGCGCCGCAACTATCCGGCCGGCGCCGCTGGCTGGGTGCCGCGGCGGCCGGGGCCGCCGTGCTGGCTGCCCCGCACATACGCAACGCCCGCGCGGCATCCACCACCACCTGGAAAGTGCAAACCTCGTGGTCGGCCGGCGTGGGCCTGAAAGCTTTCAAGGACTGGTGCAAGGGCATCAAGGAAAAGACCGGCGGCGAACTGGAATTCGTCCCGTTCGGCGCCAAGGAAGTGGTGGGCGATTTTGAATTGCTGGACGGCGTGAAAAGCGGCGTGCTGGAAGCCATGAATTCATTCACGCTGTACTGGGCCGGCAAACTGCCGGCCACGGCCTTTCTTAGTTCCTACCTGCTCGGCCTGCGCTACCCGCACGAGTGGGACATGTTTTTCTACAGCCACGGCGGACTGCAGGCGGCGCGCGACATTTTTGCGAAACAGGGCCTCTACTACGTGAATCGCATACACCACGGCCCCAACATCATCCATTCCAAGCGCCCCATCCACAACATCGAAGATTTCAAGGGCCTCAAGCTGCGCGTGCCCGGCGGCATGATCGCCGAAGGCTTCGCCGGCATAGGCGCGCGCACCACGCTTTTGCCGGGCAGCGAGGTATTTTCGGCGCTGGAAAAGGGCACCGTGGACGCGGCCGATTTCGTCGGGCCGGCGGTAAATTGGGACCTCGGTTTCGCCCAGGTCACCAAGTACATCTGGATGGGGCCGCCCGGGCTGGAATCCATCTACCAGCCCGTGGACCTGATGGATTTCGTGGTGCGCATGGACGTCTGGAACAAACTGTCCGCGCGCATGAAATCATGGCTGGATGACGAAGTCCAGGTGTATTCCAACCTGCATTTCGCCGCCATCCAGCGCGCCGACATGGAAGCCTGGGGCAAATTCGCCAAGGCCGGCACCGAGGTGAACCGCATGCCGCTGGAGGATTTGCCGAAATTCCAGAAAGTGGCCGTGCCGATCTGGTTCAAGTGGGCCAACAAGGACAAGGACGCTGCCCGGCTGTTCAGGCTCCAGCTCGACGTCATGGAGTCGCCGACGCTGGGCTATGTCACGCCTGACATGTACAAGGGCTTGTCCATCAGCGTCTAGGCCCGCGCCCCGGCGGCCGCCGGGGCGTGCCATCGCCATGCCCACGCTCGATTTCGTCCTGCCGCTGTGGCTGTACTGGTCGGTACTGGCGCTATTTCCGCTCGCCGCCATGTGGCTGGTGCGGCGCGAGCGCAAAGAGCGCCGCGCGCCCGGCCCGGCGCTGTTCATCGCCTACCTGTTCTGGCTGTGCGCGGGTTTCATGGGCATACATCGCTTCTATCTGCGCAATGCCTGGGGCTTCGCGTTCATCGCGCTATTTGCCGGCATGTTGTATTGCA
>JAEUNN010000377.1 GCA_016791085.1 Rhodocyclaceae bacterium
GCCCGAACTGGGCCACAGATTGGGCGCGATTTCCAGGCTTTCGAGCATTTGCGGGCGCGCCGCGCCATAGCGCGACAGCGCCTCGATGGCGGCCAGTTTGCGCAGCGTCAGGTCGGCCGTGGGCAGCGCGCCGTAGCGCAAAGTGCGGCCGGCCACGAAATTGCCAAGCCCGGTTTTGAGGCGCTCCAGGCTGGATTCGGGAATTTCGTAACCCGCCTCATGCGCGATGCTCAGCACATAGGCCGTGAGCGCATCGTCGCCCTCCAGCCAGGGCACGGCGAAATAGCGCAGCAGGCCGTCGCGGTCGATATAGGCCGGCAGCGCGTTCATGTGCATTTCCCAGGCGCGCGGGTTTTCCAGCGCCACCGCGCGCGACAGGTTCTGCTCCAGGCAGGTGTAGGGATAGCGGCTCATCCATTCGCGTATCGCCTGCACGTCGCCGCCCAGCGAGCGCGCCAGCCGCACGTCCAGGCCGCCGCGGCCGGGCACCGCGCCTTTGGGCATTTCGGCCGGGAAACTCAGGGTTTTGCCGGGTTCCAGCTGTTCCAGGGTTTGCTGATACACGCGCACCGGATGGGCGGCGCCGACTTTCTGCGTGATTTTGAGCGCGTCGCGCGCGCCGCCCGCGGCGGCGCCGCTCTCTTTGGCCTCGAAATTCCACACCAGGTCGCCGCCGTCGTACGGCACGCTGGCCGGAAATTCCACGCTTGCTGCTGCGCCCGGCGCAAGCTTGACCTGTTGCGGCGGCAGCTTGACGGGCGCGCCGCCGGCCGCGTATTGCGCAGTCAGTTCTATGTCGAGCGGGCGCTCGCCGCCGTTGCGCGCAGTAAGCATGGCGGTGAATTGATCGCCCTCGCGCACAAAAGGCGGCAGGCCGGAAAACAGCATCAGTTCCTGCGTGCTGCGCATCACCCCGCCGCCGGAACCGAATCTGGCCGTGCCGTCATGCGCAATGGCTTCGACGCGCCACGCGGTGAGCGAATCGTTGAGCGGCACGGTGACGCGCGCCTCGCCGCGTTCGTCGAGTTGGATGGCCGGGCGCCACAACAGCAGCGTGTCGAACAGTTCGCGCGCGCTTTGCGCGCCGCCGCCGCCGCCGGGCGCGACGGCCTTTTTGCCGAAGTGGCGCTTGCCTATGACCTGCGACTGGGCGGTCGCCGTTTCCACGTCTATGCTGCGCTTTTGCATCATGGCCGCGAGCAGGTTCCAGCTTTCCGGCCGCGCCAGTTCGAGCAGGCCTTCGTCCACGGCGGCCAGCGCGATTTCCGCGCCGGCCGCCGGCTTGCCGCCGGCATCGGTCACGCTCACCTTGACCGCCGCCTGCTCGCGCACCCGGTAAGACTCGCGCTCGGGTTCCACCTTCACCTTGAGTTCATAGGCTTGCCAGCCCACGCGTATGGGCACGGCACCGAGCTTGAATGCGGGCCGCGTCAGATCGACGATGGCGGTCGGGCGGGTGTCGATTTCGCGCGGCATTTCGCGCACCAGGCCAAGGAACATGCCTATGCGGTACACCATGCGCTTCAACCAGGCGAACGGACCCGGGCTTTCCGGATCGACGCGCCCGCGCACCGCCAGCACGCTCACATAGGCGTTGGGGCCGTAGTTGCCGGCGATTTTCACCTCGACGAAAGGCGATTTGGCGCTGATGCTGTGCACGCTGGACGAGAGCACGCCCTCGCGCTCCACGGTCACGAGCGCGGTGGCCTGGCGAAACGGCATGCGCACTTCCATGCGCGCGGTGTCGCCCGGTTCGTAGCTCAGTTTGTCGGCGATCAGATCCATGCGGTCGGATTGGCCGGCCGGCAACCAGTCGTCCCCGCCCGCGACATAAACCTGGGTTTGCGCGGTGGCGGCATGGCCGGCCGCATCCTCGCCGCGCGCCACCAGGATCAGTTCGCCCACCGCGGGCGCCGCGCCGCTGCAGTACAAAAAGCCGCGCGCATCGGTGCTGCCGGCGCAAATCTGGCCGTGCTTTTTCACCTCGGCGTTCTGTTCGTAGGCGTAAAAACCGCCCAGCAGCCGCTTGCGATAGGCATGTACGGTGCGCGTATACGCATCCACGGCGATTTTTTTGCCGGCCTGCGGCTTGCCCTGCGGGTCCAGCGCGACCACGTTGAAACTGAGCTTGTCCGGCGTCGCATAACTGCCCGCGACAGCCATGCCCAGCACCAGCCCGGACGGCAGCAATAGCGCGCGCGTGCCGGCGCTTTGCAACTGGCCGTTCGGGTCGGCATATTCCATTTCGACCTGCAGCAATTGCGGCGTGTCGGACGCCGGCAATTTGTCGAACACCACGCGCGCGCCGCCCGCGCCATCCAGATTCAGGCGCTGGGTGCGCACCACGCGGCGCGCCGCCGGCGCGGCAGCGTCCTCGCCGCCCTCTTCCTGTTCCGGATCGTAGGCGCCCTCGTAGGGGTTTTCGGCCTGTATGCCTTCTTTCGGAACGCCGCCGCCGAACTGGAAACGCTCGTAATCCGGGAAGTTGAATGCGTGCGGCTGCAGGTAGCTGCGGAACACCACCGGCGCATTGCCGGCCGGCCCGCCGGCCAGATACGACAGTTGTACATCCACGGCCAGTTTGTCGGCGCGCACGGCGGGCGCCGGCGGCTTCAGCACCGCGCGCATGAGCGGCACGCGGAATTCTTCCACGCGCACCTGGCCGGTGTAATAAGTCGAACCGCGCCCGGCACCGGTCAGCGAAATCGAATAACTGCCGAGTTTCGCGCCCTTGGGAATTTGCAGGCTGGAAATGCCGGCACCATTGGACCAGGTGATGCCGGTTTCGAATTTTTCGCCCGATCCGTCGTGCGTGAGCACGGCGCGTTGCGGTAAGGACTCGGTGAGCGCCGCAAAACCGTCCGAAGTGCGGCGGCGCAAAAAGTGCTTCATGGACAGGGTTTCGCCGGCGCGGAACAGCGGGCGGTCGGTCACCGTGTGGGCGCTCACGGGATTTTCGCCCCAGTTCGTGGGCAAATTGAATTGCCAGGGCTGCAGGCCGTCGTTCCAGTTCGACAGCAACAGCCCCATGTCGCCGTCGGCGCGCGCCGTCACGAGGTAAGGACAACGGTAAAAATCTTCCGGGCGCGGCAAGCTGCCTTCCACGCGCACGCTGCCGTCGGCGCCGGTACGGCCGTCCCAATAGCGCGAGCCGCGGCAGTCGTTGATGCGCACGCGCGCGCCCTCGACCGGCGCGGCGTTATCCAGCCGTGTCACCCAAACCAGCGAAGATTCGCGCCCGCGCTTGAAATGCACGGACAGATTGGTCACCAGCGCGCCGGCCGCCACGTAATACGGGCGCTCCTCTCCGAATAGCGCGCTGCCCAGGCGGGCACTGGCGAATTCGACCACGTACAGACCCGGCTGGGGCAGCGGTATACCTATGACTTCGAAGGCGGCTGCACCTTGCGTGCGCGGCAGTTCGAAACTTTTGGCGCCGGTGGCGGCTTCGTTGCCGAACAGCAGCGGCGTGGCGCCGGGCGGCAGCTCTTCGGACGATTCCGGCGCATTCAGGATGCGCTGCAGCCAGGCCGCCACCTGCTCGTCGTCGGCACTGTCCAGACGCATGATTTCGCCCGGCGAGCCCGGCGTTTTGACCGGCGTGCCGGCGCTCATGCCCTTCAATACGGCCTCGACATTGCGCACGCTGACCGGCAACAGCGGTTCGGCCTTGCTTTCGAGTATGCCGAAACGCGCCGGAAATTTGATCAGCGGCGGGTCATCGTCTATCGCCACTTTCATGGGGAATTCGGCCGCGTTGGCGAGCGGACGGCCGCTGTCGTCGACGAACCCGCCGGGCAGGCGGATATTCACCTGGGTTCGCGCCGCGAATGGCGCCGCGAAACTAACTCCCTGCACGTAATCGACGTTCTTTTCCAGCGTCGCCTTGACGCTGTTCCCATCCGCGGTGTCGAGCCTGATGCGCTCGGCCAGCGCGCGCGGCACCGGTGCGGTAAATTCCAGACCCAGCGCGAGCACCGGCGTACAGCCGGCCTTTTCGTTCTGGCGCGTGCATTGCAGGCGCGCGCTGAAACTTTCGCGAACCTGGAAAACCAGGGTTTGCGCGGCGCGCGTGGCGCCGCCCTTGGGCGCGCGTATGCCGGCGCCCCACACGATTTTGAGCGTGGCGCCGGGCGGCAGCGGGCGCGCGCAACGCGCCACGATGAGCGGCAAATCCTGCAAGCGGCGGTCTTTCACGGCCGCCACTGCGGTTTGCCCGCGCTTGCCCAGCACGCTAAAAAAGCGGTAGGCCTGATCTTTCTGCTGCTCCAGTATCTTGTCGCGCGCTTCGCCTTCGATAATTTCCAGCGCAATCCGCTCGCCTATGCCATCCACCGCGCAGGAGGCGTTTTCGCGCACGCTGGCAAGGTCCGCCGGCGCATCCAGCCCGAGTATGAAAACCTGATCTTCGCTGACCGTATTGCCCTCGCGCGGCAAGGTGGAGCGCAGCGCCGGGCCGCCGGTCGACACGACGAAATTTGCCGCCGCGAGCGGCGCGCCGGCCGCGCTGTGCACGCCCTTCTTGAGCGCGAACCGGCATTCCAGGCCGCCCGGCAGGTCGGTTTCGAAGTCATATATCCAGTTTTTCGCGTCCGCCCAGCGCGCGCGGCCGGCCACCGGGCAATCCACCTCGAAAGGCGATTCGGCGCGCGGATCGCCGAACGACACCATGGGTTCGGAAAAGCGCGCGACCACCTGGCGCACATCCTTCACCTCGCCCTGCGGCGCGAAACTCGCCACACGCGCCGGTTCCTGCGCCGTAAGCGGTGCGGCGAACAGCCATATGCCGGCAAGCGCGGCGGCGAATTTGCGGGTAAGTTGCTTCATGGCATTGACCGGGCGGTTGCGATGGACCAGAGGCGCAACAGCGGGCGACGCTGTCATTGCGCGCGGCTATGCTACCACCGGCCGGGCGGGGGCTCCGGCGCGGCCAAGACGGCTTGCGGCGCCAGGCCGGACAGCGCGCAGGCTTGCGCGGGCCGCTATACTTGGCCGAACATCGCCGCTTGCAACTCGGCCGGCGCCATCCGTAATTTCTGCATGCTGCCCGCCGCAGTGGCGCGCAATCTGACCGGAGCTTGCCCATGCTGCGTGCCATCGCCCTGACGCTATGCCTGTTTAGTGCCGGAGCGTGTGCCGCGCCGGCCGGCTTTCAGCTTGGCGACGACAGCGCCGGTCCCACCTGCGCCAACTACACGAGCTCCGGCACTTTGGCCTGGAGCCAGCCCGGCGGCGACTGGGCCGACGCCGCCGGCCAGCTGTATGGCGACAAGGCGTTTTCGACGCTGCTGGTTACGCAATCCAAAACCCGCCAGATTCTGGACATGGATTTGACCGATCTGGTGCGCGGCTGGGTCGAAAAGCGCTATCCCAATGACGGCATGCTGTTGCGCGTGCTGCCGGGAAA
>JAEUNN010000385.1 GCA_016791085.1 Rhodocyclaceae bacterium
TCGACTATTACGTCGCTACGGTGAACCAGGAAATCGCCGTCAAACAAGGCACGCAGGACTACGGCGCGGCCGGTCCGAACGGCCCGCAGGACAGTTTCAACGGCTATGTCGCGGGCTTCGTGCCGCCCGACACCGGCTCGATGTGGTTCAACAATTACGTCGAAGCCGTGAACCGCGTCATCCAGGAAATGCAGGCGCAATAACCGGGCCATGGCGCTGCCGTGCTGCACACGCACGGCAGCCCGCCTTGCCCGGCCCATGGTTCAGTCGGGATGGGCGGCCACCGGCGCCTGCGGCAATACCCCAAATAGCGCGAGCACTTCGGCCACTGCGGGTTTGAGCCGGTCCGGACAGGCGGCATGCCAGTCGCCCAGATAATCTGCGAACGGCTTGCTTGCGCTCGCGGTATGCGGGTTCAGGTACACGATGGCCTGCCATAAGTCCGGCTGGCGCTCAAACAGCGGCAGCAACTGCGTCGCGATCAATTCGTTCTTGTCGCGCAAGTAGGGGTTGCCGCGCAACTCCGCGTAGTGCTCCGCAAACCAGTCGCCAAAACTGCGTCCGGCCGGCAACTGGCGGTGTTCTTCCGCCAGCAAACGTTTGGCGTAGGCCTCGAAAGCCGGCGCATAGCCCAGCAGATTGCGGCTTGGCGCCTCGCTCGCCCAGGCCTGGGTCATGGCTTTGAGGCTGTGGAGCGAGGCCGCTTCGCACAGCGCTTCTTCGAACCACTGGTTGCTCGGATCGGCCGTCGCGCCGTGCATTTCCTTGTGGTCGAAATTCGAATAGATATGGCACAGTTCGTGCGCAAACTGATAGGCGAACTGGTTCCAGCGTATGTCGCGCGCGGTCAGCTGGACCACGTAATACCCTTCCGGCGAGCGCTCGTACAGCACGCGCGGCGAGCCCGAGCGCGGCATCACGCGTAGCGCGAGCACGTCGCGGCCGGGCCGCGCCACCGCCGTAGCAAGGACGCGCGCCGCCGACAGCAGCACCATACGGATTTCGCGCGGCGCGGCGCTGCCCCAGTCGCCCGGCGCGACCGCGAGCCAGATCGGTTCGCCCGGCTCGGGCGTCTGCACGGGCTCGTCGCGCGCAGGCGGCGGCGGACCGCTGCGCACCTTGGTACGTGCCGGCAGCAGGTCCGACAGCGCGGGCGCACCCTGTGCCTGCGCCCAGGCACCAACCGGCATTACTGCCTGCACGGCCAGCAAACCTAATACAGCAGCGCGTTGTGCACGGGCTTTGGGGCTCAGCATGGTCCTTCCTCGGGCGCGGCCGTCAGCGCCTGCGACGCGGGTACGCCGGCGCAGGCGCTTGCGGGCCTAGGCCTGGATATTAAACCCACCTTCCCCGGCCGGTCGCGCCGTACGCCCAATAAGTGCCGGAAATCCTTGATCTTCCAGAGCCTGCGCGCGCATACCTGGCGGTCCGCGCGGCTGCCGCGCGGCAGGCGCGGCGGCGCAATGCTGGCAATTGCGCAGTCCTCACGCGCGCGGCGCGCAAATAACCCACCGCGGTCTCCGGATGCGCGACAATGGACCATGGGCGCGTAGCCGAGCGCTCCGACAAGAACACGAGGAGAATTGCTTGAGCAAAAAACCACGCCAGCGCAAGACCGCCCCGGCCAGCGCGGAACAGGTGCTGGCCGAAAAGGCGCTGGAACTCAGTATTGCCGCGCCGCAGGTGGTGGCGCATCGGGTAACCCGCATGCTCACGGCCGGGCACGCGCCATCCGACGAGGACCGCGAAGAATTTCTGACCATGGGCAGCGAAAAGGTGGTGGCGTTTTCGGAAAGCTGGGCCGCCATGTGCATGGCCGCCATGACGATGCAGGCTCAGGCGGCGCAGTCGCTGCTGGATTTGCCGCTGTCGCATCCGCATGCCCTGCCCGGCGCCATGGACACGGCCATGCGCAGCCATGCCCAAGGCCTGACGAAAATGCTCGATGCAGGAATTACCCCCGTGCACGCCAAAGCCGTGAGCAACGCCAAGCGCCTGGGCCGCCGCAAACCCTGACGGCACGGTAAGCGCGCGGCCGCGTGCGGCGGTCGACGCGCGGAGCGCCGCGTCAGTACGGCCCGAACATCCAGACCAGGAACAGCACCCACAACAGGAATGCCGCGAGGCGCAGTTTCAGCGGAATTTGCACCCTGGCGGCGGGCGCCTCGGGCTGCGCCGCGCCGGCCGCCTGCGCCGGTTCTTTGTCCGGCGCGCGCGGCCGCACCGGCGCTGCGGCAAGCTCGGTCCGCGGCGCCTCGATGCGCGTCAGGCCTTGCAGGATGTCCGTTTCGTCGTAGCCGTGCGCCTGCATGCGCTCCAGCGCGCTCTGCAGCACCGCGTCGCGCGCCAGGTCGATCTTCATGGGTTGCGGCCAGGGATGGAGCGGGCTGCGCAGCAGGGGGTGGGTCAGTGCCGGATTGTCCAGGCCCAGTTTGGCGCGCAGTTTGAGCATGAGCACCAGCGCTATCGGCAGGGCACAAAAATCGCCGGCCGTAATCAGTTCGGTATGTTCTTCGCAGGCGGCTTCGAGCAGGGGCTGCAATTGCGCCGCGTCAAGCGCGCGCCAGCGCCCGTCCTGCAGCAGGGCGTCCAGCCGCGGCGCCCGCACCGAGCCGCGCGCGGCGGCTTGCGGCAGGTCGAAATACTGGGCGAACAGCGTGAATACCGCGGCACTGTCCGGCCCCATGTCGGGCCGGAAAGGATTTTGCGTCTGGCGTGCGAGGCACAGTACGCGCGCCGTGTTTTGCGCCGATTCCTCACAGCCGGCCACGAGCCCCAAAGCCACATGGCGTATGTCGTCGGGCGCCAGCGCGAATTGGGCCGCATCGAGTTTGCGCGCTTCCGCCATGCGCCGGCGGTGCAGCGCAATGAGCAGCGCCGGCTGCATGCTGGCCCAGGCCCGCCGGCCTTCGCCCCAATCCGCGGCCTGGCCGCGCGCGCGCAGGCGCTCCAGCGCCACCAGATGCAACCTGGCCAGGCCACGTAATTCCAGGTCCAGCCCCCATTCCCATTCGCGCGGCCGCGGCTTGCAGTTGGGCGTG
>JAEUNN010000386.1 GCA_016791085.1 Rhodocyclaceae bacterium
GATGTCGCCCAGCACTTCGTAGAGCATGCGCGCGGAACGGCCCGTCACGCGCTCGGCGCGCAATTCGTCGAGCACGCGCCACATGTCCTCGCCCAACAGGCGAATCACGATTTCCCGGTCGGAAAACGAGGTGTAGTTGTAAGGTATTTCGCGCAACCGCACCGGGGCTTGGGCGTCGCGCTGGTCCATGAATTCGGGTTGAATCTGCATCGAAAATCTCGCGGCGGCAGCAGCCGCCCTGTTCAAGGCTCTATTTTAGTGCGCCGCGGCGGGCGAGGCACGTTTTGACGATTGTCAATTACGTTCGGCCTTGCCTGGTCGTGCCCGGCCTGGCGTTTTGCCATGCGTCGAAAATCCGCATGAGCTGCGGCAAGCCCAGGCGTATCGCGCTGGGCCCCGGCGCCAGGATGTCGGCCGACTTGATTTCATGCAGCTGCCCGTCGCGCACGGCCGGGATGGCATCCCAGCCGGGCCGGGCGGCCAGTTTTTCGGGGCGGAATTTCTTGCCGCACCAGGACCCGATGATGATGTCGGGCGCTTTGTGCACCACCTGCAGGGGGTCCGCCACGATGCGCTGGGCGGCGTTCGGTGCCAAGGCCTGTTCGGCATACACGTCATCGCCGCCGGCCAGGTCTATCAGTTCCGACACCCAGCGTATGCCCGAAATCGGCGGCTCGTCCCATTCTTCAAAATACACGCGCGGGCGCCGCGGGCGTTGCGCGGCAGCCCGGCGCGCGCTCGCAATGTGGCCCTCCAGGCGCGCCACGAGCGCGTCGGCGGCAAGTTGCGCGCCCACCAGCCGGCCCACGCATTCGACCATGGCAAGGATGCCCTCGACGCTGCGCTGATTGAACAGGTGCACTTCGATACCGGCCTTCACGAGATCGCGGCACATATCGGCCTGCAGGTCGGAAAATGCCAGCACCAGATCGGGCGCCACCGCCAGGATGCGGTCGATCCGGGCGCTGGAAAAGCCGCTCACCTTGGGTTTTTCGCGGCGT